>JANLGX010000271.1 GCA_024654005.1 Gemmatimonadaceae bacterium
GCGAGACCGAGGTCGCGAACCCCGTCGCTTCGATCTTGGCGTTGGACACGACGTAGTTGCGCTGATCGGGGTCCTTCCCGACCGGCGCGTCGATGAACGTGAAGTCGGGCAGGTGCCGCTGGATGCGCTCGCAGAGCTCTTTCTTCGAGACGTTGGCGTCCGACAGGCCGACGTTGTAGACCTGCCCTTTCATCCTGCTGAAGTTCGCGAGCCCGTGCTGGAACACGCGCGAGACGTCGCGCACGTGCACGTAGTTCCGTTTGAACGCGCTCTCGAACAGCACGACGAACCGATCGTGGACGGCGCGGTAGGTGAAGTCGTTCACCAGCAGGTCGATCCGCATCCGCGGTGACATGCCGAACACGGTGGCGAGCCGGAAGCTCACCGCGTTCTCGCGCTGCATCAGCTGCTGCTCGATCGCCACCTTCTCCTTGGCGTAGAGCGAGATGGGCCGCAGCGGCGACTCTTCCGTGCAGAAGTTGTTCTCGTCGCCGGTGCCGTAGGCGCTGTTGGTCGTCGGCATGAGGACGATCTGATTCTTCGAGAGGAGCTTCAACATCAGCGTGATCGCGTCGTGGTTGATCGTCGTGGCGCCGACCGGGTCGATGGTGCAGATCGGCGCGCCGACCAGCGCCGCCAGCGGAATCACGACGTCCGCCTGCCGCAGGAGCGGCGCGATCGTGCCCTCGATGCGGATGTCGCCCTTCACCACCGTGAAGTTCGGGTGGTGGCAGACATGGTTCAGGCTGGCCTGCTTGAACATGAAGTTATCCAGCACCGTGACCTTATGGCCCGCATTCAGCAGGTCCGGCACCATAGTGGATCCGAGGTAGCCACCGCCGCCGGTGACCAGAATGTTGTGGCTCATGTGATTCCTGTTCTCGTTGACGGACGTATCAGTCACCAAAGATGGCGGATTCGACGACCTCACACAGGGTGTGGGCCAGGACGATGTGTACCTCTTGCACCGTGCTCGTGGACGCGCCGGGCGCGACCACGCAGTGGTCCGCCAGGGGCTTCGCCCCGCCGCCGCCGCGCCCGCAGAAGACGATGCTCAGGACGCCCATGGCGCGGCACTGCTTCAGCGCCTCGAGAATGTTGGGCGACTGGCCGGACGTGGTGAAGGCCAGGAACACATCCTGTCCGGTCGCCTTGCCGGCGATCTGTCGCGAGAACACGAACTCGTAGCCGTAGTCGTTGCCGATGGCCGTGAGAATCGAGCTGTCGACGGTGAGCGCTTCGGCGGCGAGCGGCGCGCGATCGCGCGACAGGCGGCAGACGAATTCCGCCGCCAGGTGCTGCGCGTCGGCCGCCGACCCGCCGTTGCCGGCGATGTAGATGCGTCCGCCACGCCGATACCGCTCGACGACGGCGTCCGCGGCCTGCTCGAACTGCGACAGCAAGCCGGCGTCCGCCAGCAGTTGCTGCTTGGCGTCGACGGAGGCCTGGAGATTCTTTCGGAGGCGGCCGATCGGGTCGCGTGGCGTCATACCGCGTTCAGAATGGTGCAGAGCTCGTCGACTTCCGCGTCGCGCAGGTCTGGAAAATTTCCGATGTAGAAACCGTAGAAATGGACGTGCTCCACTTCCGGGAACTCGAGATGATGGCCTGCCGGCACGACGCCTCGCAGATACGGCTGCCGGATTTGATTCCCTCCGCCGGCGCTGCCCCGGCGGAACTCCACGCCCGATTCACGCATCTTCCGCATGAGCCGCTGGACCAGCTCTTCATCCGCAGATTTCAGGATCAGATTGAAGGCGTAGTTGCTGCAGCCCTCCAGCTTGAAATCGGTCCGGTACTTCACCGGATCGATCAGGCCAAGAAAGCGCTTCAGGTTGTGGTTGCGCCGATTGACGTTCTCGTCGAGCCGCTTGAGCTGGCTGCGGCCCATGATCCCGCCGATTTCCGTGTTGCGGATGTTGAACGCCGGAAACGCAAAGATGAACTCGGGATTCAGCTCGGGATTGGCCCGCTCGTACGAGGCCCGCACCTCCGGATCGGTCGATTCCCTGACCATGCCGTGCGACCGGAACATGCGCACCTGCTGGTAGACCGCGGGGTCGTCGGTGCAGATCATGCCGCCTTCGATCGTGCTCATGTGGTGGGCGTAGTAGAACGAGAAATTCGAGATCCAGCCGATGCTCCCCAGCTTCCGGCCGTTGTGCGTCGCTCCGTGCGCCTCGCAGACGTCCTCGATGAGCGGGATGTTTCGCCGCGTCAACTCCGCCACCAGTTCGTCGGTGAGACCGTCGAAGCCCTGCACGTGCGTGAGAAACACCGCCCGGGTTCTGCCGGTGATCTTCGCCAGGATCTGAGCCGTATCCATCGAGAGCGTCCGGGGATCGATGTCCGCGAACACCGGCGTGAACCCGTTCTGCAGCACCGAGGCGACGTCGGACACCCAGGCGAGCGGCGGCACGATGACCTCCCCGCCCTCGGGGTGCCGCACCTTGAGAATCGCCATCGTCGCCAGGTTCGCCGACGCGCCGGAGTTGACGAACACGCTGTACTTCACGCCGAGCCAGCTGGACCACTCGGCTTCGAAGGCCCGCACGTTGGCGCCGTGGGTCAGGATCGGATCGTCCTGCTTCAGGTGCTCGATGACCGCGTCCAGGTCCTCGCGCAGGATGTTGTTCCGCATCAACGGAAATTTCATGAGGTGGCTCTCGCTTGTATGACCGATTCGTAGTTCGCGTCGACCCAGGCCATCGTCTCCTCGAGTCCCCGGTCCAGACTCGTCGGCGGCGTCCAGTTCAGCTCCCGCTGCATCCGGGTCACGTCGAACGTCTTCAGCATCGCGCCGTTCGGCTTGGTCGTGTCCCAGACGATCCGGCCGGGGTAGCCGGCGCGCCGCTGGATGGTCTCGGCGAGGGTCTTGATCGACGTGCCGATCCCCGGTCCCATGTTCATCGGCTCGAGGCTCTCGTAGCGCTCGCTGGCCAGGATGACCCCTTGCGCGGCATCACGCACGAACAGACATTCACGCACCGCGTCGCCCGTGCCCCAGCACGTGACTTCCGCCGTGTTGTTCTGCCTGGCGACCGCAAACTTCCGCACCAGCGCCGCCACGACGTGCGAGCTGTGTTCGTCGAAGTCGTCACCCGGACCGTAAAGATTGGTCAGCATGATGAAAATGGATCGGAGCCCGTACTGCTTCTCGTAGGCGCGGGCGCCGACGAGCATCGACTGCTTCCAGAAACCGAACGCCTCGGTCGAGGCATGGAGCGGCCCGTGAAACAGGCTGGCTTCCTTGAACGCGCCGATCACGTCACCGGGGTAGCAACAGGACGAGCCGAGGAAGACGACTTTCGCCACCTTCGCGCGCGTGGCGCTCGCGAGGACATTCAGATTCATCTGAATGCCGTCCGTAAAGATGTCCGCCGGATAGTCCAGGTTGAACTCCAGACCGCCGACGAGCCCCGCCGCGTGGATCACGAGGTCGGGGCGGTACGTCTCGAACAGCGCCGCCGTCGCCTCGGGCGAGCGCAGATCGCACTCGGCGCGCGTCAGCAGCTTGACGTCGCGCACCGGGCGGGACGCGAGCTCGGCGCCGAGCCACCCGCCCAGGAAGCCGCCGCCGCCGGTGACCAATACCTTCTTGCCGGTGAGATCCATCGCGCCCTTACCGCTCCCACCAGCGACATTCCGCGGCCCACGGCTTCATGCGGTCGTACGTCGCCTGGATGCCCTGCTCCAGCGTATGGGCGGGCGTCCATCCGGTCAGCCCGTTGACCAGCGAGATGTCGAACTGAAACTTCATCGGGCCCGTGACGGGCTTGTCCAGGTCGGTGATCGTCTTGCCCGACACCTGTCCCACGATCTCCGCCACGCGACCGACGCTGGTCATCGTCCCGCTGCCGAGATTGAGGTTGCCGGTGTAGTCGGTGTCGAGCAGCTTCACGATCGCATCCGCGGCGTCTGGCGTGTAGAGGAAATCCCGCTGCGGTTTCATGCTCCACACCGTCGTTTCCAGCGGCGAGAGTGCGCTCTGGATCATGGTCGGCACGAGGTCCGGCCGTATCAGCTTGCTCGGTCCGTAGATATTGCTGATCCGGATGTTGATGATCGGCACCGCAGGCGCGAACAGCTTCGTCGTCTCTTCCGCGACGAACTTACTGAAGAGATACGGGTTGCGATACGGGTCGATCGGCTGCGACTCGTCGATCGGCAGCGTCAGCCCATGTTCTCTGTACATGAGCCCGCCCGACAGGCAGATGAACTTCTTGATCCGGCGATTTCGGAGGTAGTGCAGCGCTTGCATGAGCGGCGTGACGTTGTAGCTCATCGCCAGCAACGGCGTGCTCTGGTTCAAGATGTGGTGGTTGGAGTTGCCGACGAGGAAAATGACCTTGTCGAACTCGACGGCGTCGAGCGCCGCCAGGCCATCCATGTCCGGCAGCGGGATATGCCGATTGGACACGTACGACGGCGGAGGCGTGCGGCCGACCGAGACGATTTCCGGATACTTCTCCAGGACGACGGGCCCGAGAAACCCGCTTCCACCGAACAGTAGCGTGTGTGATGTCATTCAATATGAGTGGGCGCGCCGCTGAACGGGATGGGAGGCGGGCTGTAGTCCCTCAAGTAGAATTCGTGCTCTTCGAACAGCTTTCTCAGTCGCCGGAGCTTGTCCTCGCTCAACGGTCCCAGATCGCCCGCGGCGGTGTTCTCCCTGACATGCGGGAGTTCCAGCATGCCAGGAATCGCAGTCGAGACCTCGGGATAGGACAGGACGAACCGTAACGCCTGTTGCGTCCTGGTCGCCGTCTCGTTCTCGTCGAGCACCTCGCCAAACAGCCGCGAGGCCTTCACCCAGAGCGCGCGCTGCTCGGCGCTTCTCGTCGAGCGATGATCCCGGCTGTCGAACTGGGTCGTCTCAGAGACCTGGCCGGTCAGAAACCCGAAGCACAAGGGCGTGCGCGCGATGATCGCGACGCCGTTGGCCTTGCAATATTCGAACAAGCCGACGTCCAACGCGCGCTGGTCAGCCAGGTTGAAGTTCACCTGGATCGCTTGAAAACCCAGGTCGCGCGCCGCGACGAGCCCGTCCTCCGGGGAGCGGACGGAAATCCCCATCGCGCGGATCTTCCCCTCTTTCATCAGGTCCCTGAGGCACTCGACCGCCCCCTCGGCTTTCACCTGATCCAGTTTCGCGCTGTGCAGCTGGTACAGATCGACGTACGTCGTCCCGAGGCGCGTGAGCGAGCTCTCGAGGGCCCGGCGGAGAAAGGCCGGGGTGAAGTTCTGCGGTCCGAGGTGCTCGAGAAAGCCGCCCTTGGACGCGATGACGATCTTGTCGCGCTGACTGCCGAGCGCCTGGCCGATCAATTCCTCGCTGTGCCCGTAGCCGTAGACGTCCG
>JANLGX010000275.1 GCA_024654005.1 Gemmatimonadaceae bacterium
GAGCATTGTAGTCGGGTGGCTATACCATCTCTTCAACAGCGCGGTGATCGGCGCGCTGTTCGGCGCAATTCTTGGCCAGCGTGTAGTTGATCGACGATCCGGCCTCGCGTTCGGCGCGGCGTGGGGAGTCGTCTGGTGGGTGCTCGGCGGCCTCATTCTGATGCCTGTCGCTCTCGGAATGGATCCGTTCGCGCCGCTGCAGATGCCGCCCATGCGGCCGGTTGCGCTGGGGAGTCTGATGGGTCACCTGGTATACGGACTGATCCTGGGGTTCGTATACGCGTGGATGGCGCCGTACCGGCGGCCGCCGAAAGCTGCTTAGAGCGGGAGGACGCTCCGTCGCGAGACAATGACGAGATAGTGGGCTCCGGTCCCGTGATGCTCGCGGAGCTGCAGCAGCGCACGTTCGATTACTTCGAGCGGTACATGAACCACGAGCGCGGGCTCGTGAAGGACAACACGCGCGAGAACGCGCCCGCGAGCATCGCCGGATCCGGGTACGCGCTCGCGTGCTACACGGTGGCCGCGTACCGGGAGTATCTGCCGCGCGAAGTCGCCGCCGAGCGGGTGCGCAATACCCTGCGGTTCTTCCGCACCGCGCCGCAGAATGGCGGGAGCGACGAGACCGGCCAGCGCGGATTCTTCTACCACTTTCTCGACGCGGTGAGCGGCCGGCGGGTGTGGCGGTCGGAGCTGTCGAGCGTGGATACCGGAATCCTCGTCGTGGGCGCGCTGGTCGCGCGCGCGTTCTTCGACCAGCCGGAGGAGCAGGAGATCCGCGACCTCGCGGAAGAGCTCTACCTGCGCGTGGACTGGAGCTGGATGCTGGCGGACAACGGTCTCATCTCCCACGGCTGGAAGCCGGAGCGCGGTTTTCTCCGGTACGGATGGGGCGGCTACAACGAGGCCCTGTTCCTCTACGTGCTGGCGCTTGGCTCTCCGACCCATCCCGTCCCCGCGGATTCGTATGAAAAGTGGAGCTCGACGTACAAGTGGAAGAAGCTGTACGGCCACGAGTTTCTGTTCGGCGGCCCGCTGTTCATGCACCAGTTGAGTCACATCTGGATCGACTTCCGCGGGATCCGCGACGAATACATGCGGGGCAGGGGAATCGACTACTTCGAGAACAGCCGGCGCGCGACCTACGTCCAGCGGGAGTACGCGATCAGGAATCCGAGGCGATTCGCCGGATACGGCGCGGACGCGTGGGGGATAACCGCCGGCGACGGGCCGGGCCCGGCGGTACGCAAGATTCGCGGCGTCAGCAGACGCTTCTACGGCTATGTCGGGCGCGGAGTGCCCTTCGGTCCGGACGACGGCACTCTGTCCCCGTGGGCGGTGGCGGCGTCGCTCCCCTTCGCCCCGGAGATCGTAGTCCCGGCGCTCGCGCACATGAGCGCGGCTTACCCGGAGCTGACAGGGAAGTTCGGCTACAAATGCAGCTTCAATCCCACCTTTCCGGCGCGCGCCGGCGGCTGGATATCGCAGGGACATTATGCGATCGACCAGGGGCCGCTCGTGCTGATGATCGAAAATTACCGGTCGGGGCTGCTGTGGAGGCTCATGCGCGAATGCCCGTACGTCGTGGACGGTTTGCGGCGCGCGGGGTTCGCCGGGGGATGGCTGGATGGCCGGGCGCGCGGCTAGCTCGCGCTCGAGTCGGCTACGCCGAAGATCTCCAGCTCGTCGCCGGCACGCTCGACGCGATACACGTGGATCGGATTGCGCGCGGGCCCCGCCTTCACCTCGCCGTTCGCGAGATCGAATTGCGAGCCGTGCCAGGGGCATTGCACGGTCCCGCAGATCATGACGCCGCCCGCGAGCGAGCCGCCGCGATGGGTGCAGTGGTCGTCGAACGCGACGTAGCCGTCCGCCGTGCGGCCCAGCACGACCCGCTTTCCGTCCACGCGCAGGAGCTTCATCTGGTTGACTTCGAGGCCGCCCTTGACCTTGATCGAGGCGCCGCCTCGCTCCGCCTTGACGGCCTCGTCCTGCCACTTGCCGGCGTTGGCGTAGCGGTGGTCGACGCCGACCTGGTTGCGATTGACCAGGGTGCCGCCCATCCAGCCGGCTGTGATCAAGGCGAGCGCGCCGAGTCCTTCGATGCCGAGAATAAGGGTGTCGGGCTCCACGTCGACGTCACCACGCAGCCATCTGGCGGCGGTGAACAGGATGAGCGCTAGAACGTTGAGCAGGGCGTGCCTGGTCGCGCGCTTTTTTCCGGTGCTGTTGGGCGGGACGGTGTACCTGTAGTCGATGATCCCGGGGACGGCGGCGATCAGCCCGGCGATGACGCCGGCCACGATGAGGTACGCGCCCGTAGTCCACAGCCCCGGCCGGTCGAGCCAGACGCCCGCCAGGTCGAACAGTAAGGCGCCGATCAGAAAAGCGAACGGAAACGGAATCAGCGCCGGGTGCGACGGATGACCGCGGAAGCTCGCCTTGCTGCGCATGGCTTCGGACTCCGGAGAGCAGGATGTTTCCTTGAATTCCCGGATAGCGGTTCGTCGCACGATGCGGGCCAGCCGCGGCCAGGCCAGGGGCTGCGACGAATATGTCGTGCGCCGGTGTCTTACCGCATATGGCCGCTACGCATCCAGGTCACACGCGCTCTTAGAGGAGGATCGATGAGGCAACTCGTGCGAACCATCATTCTGTTCGGGATCGGCACATTCGCAGTCGCGGCTTGCTCCACGGACGCGAGAGACCCGGGCGAAGCCGAAGCCAACGCCGGAGCAACGACCACGGCTCCCCCGGCGACCGAACGCGTTCTCACCGTCACCGGCGGTGGTCCCGTGATCCAGGTGCTTCCCGGGCCCGCACAGTTCGCCGACAGCGCCAGGCCCGTTATCGACCGGATGCCGCAAGCAGCCAGGGACATGATGCTGATGATGGCGAAGAACGGTCCGTTCTCCGACAAGGTGGCGGTCGTCAGTGGTACGATGCGCGCTACCTATTGGGATCGCGGCGCACAGGGAGATTCCGTCGCTGGAACGGCAGAGTTCAAAACCCAGGATGGTGCGAGCTGGCGGGTCGTGCTGAAGGGTGTGGCGCCAGAAGATGCCAATCCGATGGAGCCGCACTTCGGCGGTGTCGCCACCAACATCGGCTACCATGGAAGCACGGGCATGCATGTGCCGCTCGTTCCGACGGTGCAGAGTGCCGTCTCCCTGTGGGGAATGGCTGACGTCTATCGCGACGGCAAGCTGGTGGCGCAGGACGCGCCGGTGCATACGATGCTGACGTCCGATACGCGCGGAGATGACTTCGCCTACAAATGCTGGGATTGCACCCGCGAGCCGATCGAACAGTTCCACCTCATGCTCATGCCGCCCGAGGGCAAGCCTTATCAGGTCCCCGGTGGGGTGCTGCACGTGATGTGGGAGAAGTCGACGTTTACCGAGGCGTCATGACCCCCGCTGAAATTGCGGAGCGTGGCGTGCGCCGGGAGATCCGCCGGTGAGCGCCAATCTGCTGCAGCAAGCCTTCGATTCAGCGCGCGACAGCGTCAGAAGCGATGCTCCGCCTCGGGGATGCGTCCGACCCGGGCTTCCGCCCGCGCCGTCGAGCTCGGCTTGGAGACACACTCGACCACGCGCGCCACCTCGTGCTCGCTGACGTCGC
This sequence comes from Gemmatimonadaceae bacterium, assembly GCA_024654005.1. Taxonomy (GTDB): domain Bacteria; phylum Gemmatimonadota; class Gemmatimonadetes; order Gemmatimonadales; family Gemmatimonadaceae; genus JACDCY01. The sequence continues at coordinate 3,625 of JANLGX010000275.1, forward strand.
CCGATCGTTCCGTTTCCCGCGCCAAGTCTGCCTGCGACACCATGCCCACGCAACACCCATCCGCATCGACCACAGGCACGCGCCGCACCTGGCGCTCCGACATGATGTGCGCAACCTCCTCTACGTCGTCGCCAATCCCGCAGCAGCTCGGCTGCGCAGACATGACTTCGCGCACTTTCGCGTCCGGGCCCTTGCCGGCTGCCACCGCGCGCGTCGCAATGTCCCTGTCCGTCACCACTCCGAGCACGCGCCTGGACTCGGCGCTGTCTACCACGGGCAGACAGCCGCAGTCGTTCTGCTCCATGAGCTCGGCAGCTCGCTGCGCCGTATCGTCGGGCGTGCAGCACGCGGGATTCCCCGTCATGATCTCCTGGGCCTTCATCGCTCGCTCCTATGTCTGTGAGGAAGAGCCTAGCGCTGCATAATTCGTGCACGTGCGCGAGCGACGCACGGTTGGGCGCGCCAAAAGACATTCTTTACGCACAGCACGACAGCTTCGCGACGTCCTTGGTGAACGTTTGCGCCGCGAGCTTCATCGCCTCGCCCCACGTGAGGTAGGGGTGCAAGGTCGAAGCGATGTCCCGCGAAGTGAGGCCGAAGCGAATCGCGAGCACCGCCTCGCTGATCATGTCGCCCGCGTTCGGCGCCACGATGTGCGCGCCAAGCAGGCGGTCGGTCCCCGGCTCGGATACCAGCTTTATCGTGCCTCGCAGGCGATGCGATACGATGGCGCGCGGCACGTATTCCACCGGCAGCGACGTGACCTCCGGCGTGATTCCGGCCTGGCGGGCCTCGTCTTCCGTGAGGCCGACCGCGGCGACCTGCGGATCGGTGAACGTCACGCGCGGCACGGTCGAGAGATCCGCCGCGGCCGGCTCCTCGCCGCTGAATTCTGCTAGTGCGGCCCGTGCCGCGACGTCGCCTTGCAGCGCCGCCACGTAAACGAAGCCGGGCCCGCCGGTAACGTCGCCCGCCGCGAATACCCGCGGGTTCGACGTGCGCATGAAACCGTCGACTTCGACGAAACCCGCCCGCCCGGTGCGTATCCCCGCCGCGTCGAGGCCGATCCGCTCCGTGTTGGGAATGCGGCCGGTGGCGACCAGCAGCTGCTCCGCCTCGAGCGAACCGGCAAGGGTCCCCTGCGTAGTCGCGAGCCGGACCCCTGTCGCGGTGCGCTCCACTCGCTCCACGCGGGTCGCCGTGTGGATTTCCATTCCCTCCGCGACGAGCGCGGCTGCGAGTTCCTTCGAGACGTCGGGATCCTCCCCGGGAATGATGCGGTCCAGCGCCTCGACGACGATCACGCGTACGCCGAATCTCTGGAACGCCTGGCCCAGCTCGAGTCCGATCGCGCCGCCGCCGATGACGATCATCGACGCCGGCAATCGTTCCAGGTCCATCACCGTGGTGCTGTCGAGCGCCGTCACGTCGGAAAGCCCCGGAATCGGCGGCATTGCGGGGCGCGCGCCGGTGGCGATGAGAACCTTGTGCGCCCGCACGTCGCCAGCACCGACTCGCACGCTCACCGGCTCGCCATCGCCGGCGGAAGCCAGCTCGGCACGGCCGCGCAGCAGCGTGATTCCCTCGTACGAGCTCAGCACGTCGGCGTACTTCTGCTGCCGCAAATTGTCCACGATGTAGCGCTTCTGGCGGAGCACTTCCTCCCAGGCCAGCTCCGGCTCGCATGCGGCGATCCCGGGAAAGCCCCGACGTGCGTTGTGATAATGCTGCGCGGCTTCGATGAGATTCTTCGACGGAATGCAGCCGATGTTCACGCAGGTGCCGCCGATCACCTCGGCGCCTTCCACGATCGCCGCGCGGGCGCCGAGCTCGGAGGCGCGAATCGCGGCCGCCATGCCGGCGCCACCCGAGCCGATGATCAGCAGGTCGTACCCGGGCGAATCTTTCGGCGCGCTGCCTGCGGCACCAGCCTCACCGGGCGGGCGCATCACCGCACGACCGTAGCGGTGTAGCGGAGCGTCGCGACGGCCGCGATCATCTGGCCGGTTGTCACCTTCGCGGGATCGTATATCACGATCGCGGTCTTCGTTTCATAGCTCACGTCGGCTTTCACTACGCCGTCGAGCCGCTGGAGGACCGTGCGGGTGGCGATCGTGCAGCCGGCGCACGTCATGCCGTCGATCCGCAGAGTCACCGTATCCGTTGCCGGCACCGCCTCGACCGCGCGGAAGCTTGCTGTCGACAGCGCGGGCAGGTCTGTCATCGCCGGCGACAATGGGCCACCGCACAGGTCGCATAGTGTCGTGCCTCCGGCGACGCCGGCTGCGATGAGAATAAACGAGAGCTTCATGGTGAGGATCCGGTGAAAGTGTTGGTGGCGTTCTGTCAGGGGCTGTCCGCGGGGGTCGGTGAT
>JANLGX010000278.1 GCA_024654005.1 Gemmatimonadaceae bacterium
TTGGTGATCTCCGTTGTGGGCATCCCGGCGGCCATTTATGGTCCGGCCTACCTCCGCGCGCATTCCCCGAACGCCGGGCGGGCCCGACTGGCGGCGCAAGCGCTCGCGCTGAATGTCTTTCTTGGCTCCATGGTGCTCGTCTGCTGTGCCGGCGACGCGCTCAGCTTCCTGCTGGCGTGGGAAGGCATGACGCTCGCGAGCTACGTGCTGGTCGTATCCGAGGACCAGGACGGCGAGAACGCCCGCGCGGGGCTCCTCTACATGGTGATGGCCCACGGCGGAACGGCGCTGCTGCTCGTGGCATTTCTCTCCTTGACCGAGCTGGCAGGGGGTTTCGACTTTGTAGCGCTCCGCGCGGCCGCGAGTACCCTCGACAGCTCGACGCGGACGACGCTCTTTTTCCTGGCGTTCACAGGCTTTGCCACCAAAGCCGGCGTCATACCGCTGCATGTCTGGCTCCCGCGCGCCCATCCCGCCGCTCCCAGCCACATCTCCGCGCTCATGTCGGGGGTCATGCTCAAGGTCGCCATCTATGGCATGCTGCGCTTTGGCTTCGACCTGCTGTCGCCGGCGGTCGCGCCGCTCCCCTTTTCCTGGGGATGGACGGTCCTGGTCGCGGGCACCATCTCGGCCGTGCTCGGAGTGCTCTACGCGCTCCAGCAGCACGATCTCAAGCGCTTGCTCGCCTTCCACAGTGTCGAGAACGTCGGGATCATTCTCATCGGCGTGGGACTGGCCATGGTGCTCTGGCGCCGTGAAGGACCTGGCGGCGTGCTCGCGAGCATCGCGCTCATCGCGGCGTTGTTGCACACCGTCAACCACGCCGCGTTCAAGGGACTCCTCTTCCTCAGCGCTGGAAGCGTGCTCGCGCGCACGCACGTCAGCAATATGGAGGAGCTTGGCGGACTCGCGCGCCGCATGCCCTGGACCGCCGGCTTCTTTCTGCTCGGCGCCATAGCCATCTCGGCACTGCCGCCGCTCAATGGGTTCGTCAGCGAATGGCTCACCTTCCAGGCGCTCCTCGGCGGCGCCAGACAGGTTCACGGCCCAGCCGGACTCGCCATCGTCTTCTCTGCGGCGATGCTGGCGCTCACGGGAGGCCTGGCTGCCGCGTGCTTCGCCAAGGCGTTCGGCATAACGTTTTTTGGCCGCGCGCGCAGCGCGCACGCGGAGCAGGCAACCGAGGCTCCGTTTTCAATGCTCGTGGGCATGGGATGGCTCGCCGCGGTGTGCGTTGCGCTCGGCGTGGCGCCCGGCTACGCGATGCGATTGCTGGATGCGCCCACGGCACAGCTGCTCCACGCTGCAGGCGCGAGCGCCGTCGTCACCGCCCATGGACCGCTCGTGCTGTCCACCGGACTCGCGCCGTCGGGCGCGGACGCGACGGCCATCTCGACGACGCTGGTTGCCGGGCTTCTCATCGCGCTCGTCGCCGTCGCCTGGGTCTTCCGCCGAGGATTCGCGCCCGCTTCGCGTAGGACTCCTCGGGCCGCGCCCACCTGGACGTGCGGGATGCAGCCGACGCCCCGGTTCGATTACACCGCTACCGCGTTTGCCAAACCGCTGCGGCTTGTCTTCGCTGCGCTCTACCGGCCCCGTCGCGCCGTGATCCGCGAGACCGCGGGCACACCATACGTGCTCACGCGCATCCACTATTCGGGAGAAGTGGTGGACGTCGCGGAGACGCACCTGTATCACAGTGTGCAACGCAACATTTCCGGGCTCGCGCAAGCCATTCGCGCCCGCAGCACGGGCCGTATTCACGGTTACATCGCGTTCGTGCTGGCCACGCTCGTCGTCGCGCTACTCCTCTTCGGGACCCGCCGATGACGGCGAAGGGCCTCCCGGTCTGGCTGATGCTGGCCGAGATGGCGTTGCTCGTGGTGGCCGGGCCGCTCATCACCGGAGTGATCCAGAAGGTCAAGGCCCGTCTCCAATCGCGTGAGGGTGCGGGCGTGCTGCAGCCCTACCGCGACCTGGCCAAGCTGTTTCGCAAGGGCACGGTGCAGTCGGATTCTGCGTCGGGGTTCTTTCGCGCCGTCCCGGTGCTCGTGCTCGCGGCGACCACTGCCGCCGCCGCGCTCGTGCCGGTGCTTCGCGCGGGCCCGCCGGCCTTTCCGCTCGGCGACGCGCTGATGCTCCTCGGGCTGCTCGCGCTCGCGCGCTTCCTCACGGCGGTGGGCGCACTCGATGCCGGCGGCGCGTTCGGCGGCATGGGGGCGTCGCGCGAGATGATGGTCGCACCGCTCATCGAGCCCGTGTTGATGATGGTCGTCTTTTCGAGCGCGATCTTCGCCGGCACCACGGAGCTCCGCGCCCTAGCGGCGTACCGCGGGGCGTGGACGTCATGGATCGTCGCCTGGCGCGCGGCGGACTTCCTGGGCTTTGCCGCCATGCTCGTGCTGCTTCCCGCGGAGACGGGCCGCATTCCCGTGGACAATCCGGATACCCACCTCGAGCTCACGATGCTGCACGAAGGCATGCTGCTGGAACATTCCGGTCCCGGGCTCGGCTGCATGCTGCTTGCCTCGCACACGCGTCAGATCGTAACGCTTGGTCTCGTCTCGGCGCTGTTCTTCCCGGTCGGGCACACTGGCGCCACAGGCGGCATCGGTCTGCTCGCGGGAGCGGGAGCGTTCGCGCTGGAGATCTCACTGCTCGCGCTGTTCCTCGCGCTGGTCGAGTCGTCGTACGCCAAGCTCCGGCTGTTCCGCGTGCCGCCGTATCTCGGCGTCGGCTTCGCCTGCGCTCTCACCGCGCTCGCGCTGAGGATTCTGTGAGCCCCGAGGTCGTCCAGACGATCATCGATGATCTCGGAGCGCTGCTGCTGTTCACGATGATTCTTATTCTCGCGGCGGGGCAGATCTACCGCGCCATCTACGCCGTGGCTACCCAATCATTCCTCATCGCCGTCGCGGGCGCCGTGCTCGCGACCGCGACCGGAAACCCGGACCTCTGGGTGATCGCCGGCGTTACGCTCACCGTCAAGACAATGGTGCTGCCATTCGTGCTCCACCGGGTCGTCCAACGGCTCAATGTGCGCCGCGAGGTCGAGCCGGTCATTCCCGTCGGCGCGACGCTAGCCATCGCGGTCGTCGTCGTTGTGATGTCGTTCCAACTCAGCGCCACACTTGGCTCCGTCCACCAGGCGATCACCGGCAACGCACTGCCGGTCGGAATTTCACTCACGCTGCTCGGCGTGCTGGTCATGGCCACGGGACAGACGGCGCTCACCCAGATGGTGGGCCTCTTCGCGTCGGAGAACGGCATCTTCTTTACCGCCATGGCGGTGACCCAGGGAATGCCCCTCATCATCGAGATCGGCGTGATACTCGACGTCATCCTGGCCGCGCTGGTGATGGCGATCATGGTGCTTCGGGTCCGCTCAACCGTCGACGCGGACATCGCGGACTTGGACGAGCTGAGAGGATGACGCAGCCGATCGCTGAAACGCTGCTGTGGGCGCTGCCGCTCGTACCGGTTGTGACGGCGCTGCTGATGCTCACCACGAGCGACCGGCGCATTCTGTCTGCTATCGACCTTGCCGGGTCCGCGACGCTGCTCGCGCTGGCACTCGTCCTCGCCGACGACGTCGCCGCGCATGGGCCGCGGGCGCTCGGCGTGCTTCGCATCGACGATCTCGGGCTCGTTTTCCTGCTCCTGCTCGCCCTCCTCACTATGGCCGTTTCCATCTACACGGTCGGATGGCTCAAGCAGGCGGTGGCGCTCGGCAACATGCGCGCGGAGCCCAGATACCTGCGCTCCTACTTTGCGCTCGTGCACCTGTTCGTGGCCACGATGGTGGTGACGGTCCTGGCCGACAACCTTGGCGTGCTCTGGATCGCGATGGAAGGCACGACGATCACCTCCGCGGTTCTCGTGGGCTACCATGGGCACCATCACGGTCTCGAGGCAGCGTGGAAATACATCATCGTGACGACCATCGGTATCTCGTTCGGCCTGTTTGGCACGGTGCTCGTGTATGCCGCGGCTGCTCAGGGAGGCGCCACCGGGATGGGTTGGTCGGAGATCATGAGCGTCGCGCCTAAGCTCGATCCGGGGATCGTGCGCATCGGCTTCATTTTCGTGGTCGTAGGGTACGGCACCAAGGCAGGTCTCGCGCCCATGCACCTCTGGCTGCCGGACGCGCATAGCCAGGCGCCCACGCCGGTATCGGCGCTTCTCTCGGGCGTGCTCATCAAGTGCGCGCTGCTCGGGATCATCCGCTTTCAGACCATCGCGGCGGCTGCGTGCGGTACCGCGTTCCCCGCGCAGGTGCTCCTGGTCTTCGGCCTCGTCTCCGTGGTGGTCGCGACGCCGTTCATTTTGACGCAGCACGATCTCAAGCGGCTGCTTGGCTACCACAGCGTGGAGCACGTCGGGATCGTCGCGCTCGGTCTTGGCTTCGGTGGCTCTATCGGCACATACGGCGCGCTGTTGCACGTGATCAATCACGGCGTTACGAAGGCGCTCGCGTTTTTTGCTGCCGGCACCGCCATCGCCCGCTTCGGCTCGCGTGACATGACGATCATCCGCGGCCTGTTTGGCGTGGCGCCGATCGGCGCGACACTTCTCATGCTTGCCGCGCTGTCACTCGCGGGCGTGCCGCCGTTCTCGATCTTCGTGAGCGAACTGCTGGTGCTTCGCGCCGGCATCGGCGGCGCGCACTGGGTGGCGATCGCGATCTTTCTCGCGATGGTCGTGATCATCTTTGCCGGTTTGCTGCATCACGCCGGCGGCATGGTGTTCGGCAAACCGGCGGCTGAGGTTGCCCGCGGCCGCGAGGCCTGGTCGCCGTTGTTCGGGATGATGCTCCTCGCGGCGATCATGATCCTGCTCGGTCTCACCATCCCGGCAAGTTTCGATGGACTGCTCCGTCGCGCTGCGGAGATCATCGTTGGGTGACGCGCGCGCTTTGGACAGCACGGTCCGCCTGGATCGCCCGAACGATCTGCCGGCTGCCGCCGCTGCGCTCACCCTCCAGCAATCGATGGCGCTGGCCACCGTCGTGGCCACGGACGAAACGGCATCGGCGGATGGGGACTTGAAGGTCCGCTACGTCTTCGAGCCCACGGCGCCGGCAGACGATCGCTTCGTGACGCTGCTCGTCTCCGTGGACGCGGCTCGGCCGGAAGTCCCCTCGCTGACGATTGCGATCCCGGCAGCCAACTGGCATGAGCGTGAGATGCGCGACCTGTTCGGCATCGTTCCCGTCGGACATCCCGATCCGCGCCCGCTCGTGGTGCACGACGGTTGGCCGGCCGGTACTTTCCCGTTGCGCAAAGCGTTCGATGGCTCGCGCCGCGTTCCGGTCCATCCGGCGCAGGAGTTTCCGCACCTTGTCGTGGAGGGCGAGGGTGTCTTCGAGATTCCCGTCGGGCCGATCCACGCAGGCATCATCGAGCCTGGTCATTTCCGATTCTCGTCGGTCGGAGAGAGCGTGCTGCATCTCGACGCTCGACTGTTCTACACGCATCGCGGCCTCGAGAAGCGGATGGAAGGGCTTTCGCCGCTGGACGCGTTCTATGTCGCCGAGCGAATCTGCGGCGTGTGCTCGGTCGCGCATGGTTTGGGCTACTGCGAGGCGCTGGAGCAGATTGCCGGCGCCGCAGTTCCCCCGCGAGCCCGGCTCATTCGCAGCATCGCGCTCGAGCTGGAGCGTCTCTACAACCACGTCGGTGACGTGGGCAACGTCTGCGCCGGCGCGGCGTTCCATTACGGCACCGCTACCGGGTCCCGTCTCAAGGAACGGCTCCAGCAAGCGAACGAGCGACTCGCCGGCAATCGCTTCCTCCGCGAACTCGTCATCCCCGGTGGTGTGCGTCTCGATCTCTCGACCGATGTTCTCACGCCGCTCGAGGTCACGCTCCGGGAAGTCCTTTCCGAATTCGATGAACTGATGGGGCGCATCGAAGCCAATCCGTCGGTTGTGGATCGCCTCGACGAAACCGGAGTGCTTTCGCATCAGGCCGCGCTGGACCTCGCCGTCACCGGTGTGGCGGCGCGGGCGAGCGGCATCGACCGCGACGCGCGACGGGACCATCCCCACGCAGCGTTTACGCTCGCAAATCCGCCACGTCTGCAAGTGGCAACCGCCGCCGAGGGCGACGCGATGGCCCGCGTGTCGGTGCGTGCGTTGGAAGCGCGGGAGTCGGTCCGGCTCATTCGCGAGTTCATCCGCCGGCTCGAGCCCGGGTCGTTGCGTGGGAATCTCCCGGAACCCGTTCCCGGCGGACGCATCGGCATCGCCGCAATCGAGTCGCCGCGCGGCGAGGCAGTGCACTGGCTGCGCACGGATCGTGACGGACGCGTGGAGCGGTATCACCTCCGTTCGCCCAGTTATCACAACTGGCCCGCGGTGGCATTGGCCGCTGAGACGGCCATCATCCCGGATTTCCCGCTCGTGAACAAGAGCTTCGAGTTGTGTTACTCGTGCACGGATCGCTGATATGCTGCGCATCTTGACGAACGCGCTCCGCACCGGCGTGGTGACGATTCGCTACCCCGCAGAGCCGAGCGTGCCGCCGGAGCGTTTTCGAGGAGCGCCACTGCTGCGCGCTGGAAGCCGCCTGCCTCCACCCGAAGTGTGTCCGGTGGGGGCGCTTTCGGAGCGCATCGACGCCACTGGCCGTCATGTCGCCCTCGACCTCGCCCGCTGTGTCATGTGCGGCCGGTGCGCGGAAGAGCCATGGACGGGCGCGATCTCCATGGGTCAGGACTTCGAGCTTGCTGCGCGCAGCCGAAAGGATTTGAGAATCGAGGTGGTCGCCGACGAGGCAACGGGCGCGTCAGTTTCACTCGAGAGCGATCGCGCCGCCGAGACCGCGCGTGCGTCCTCGGAGATTCGCAGAGTGCTCGGCCGTTCGCTGCAGCTCCGCCATCTGGACGCGGGCTCGTGCAACGCGTGCGACTGGGAGCTGGCCGCGCTGCTCAATCCCGTGTACGACGTGCGTCGCCTCGGCATCGACTTCGTCGCGTCCCCGCGCCATGCCGATGGCGTTGTTGTGACCGGGCCGGTGACGCGCAATCTCGAAACTGCGGTCCGCCGGACGGTCGAGGCCATTCCCGATCCGCGCATCGTCATCGCCGTGGGTGCGTGTGCGGCATCCGGCGGAATCGTCGGCGAGGGATACGCCAGTGCGGGCGGCGTCGACCACGTTCTACCGGTGGACGTCTACATCCCCGGCTGTCCGCCTCGGCCCGAAGCCATCATCTTCGGCATCCTCGTCGCGTTGGGGCGTCTCGATGTCAGACGCGGCGCGGGCATCCGCGGCGCTGCACCGGCGGTGTCTACGCCAACGTTCGTCAACCGTGTCACCGGCGGG
>JANLGX010000280.1 GCA_024654005.1 Gemmatimonadaceae bacterium
CCGACGTGAGTGATCGTGCGTCCCAGGATGTTACTGACTTCCTGGGCCGGCCGCTGTCAATGACATTGAGACACCAAGGTCGAGTTAATTAAAGGAGCGCCGCCGTCGATCAGCATGCGGGTCGATCGGTCGGTGGCCTCGATGATCCGGCCATGCTGTGGGTCGTCGAGCCTGGCGATCGCGGCTCCTAGCGCATCCTGAGCCGTCGCTTTTTTGACGGGCGGGTTGATCCAGACCGCGGTCGGCAGATCGGCGGGGTGCGGCCGGCCGTGGACGAAACGCTCGGGATGCCGAGCATAGGCCGCGGCGAGGACGCGGTCGCGATGCGCGCGCACGACGTCGGCGTGCCCGAAGTGGACCACCGCGGGCGTGAGGAAGCCGAGCCCGCTGTGCCGATGGTCCTGGTTGTACCAGCGAAAAAACTCCTGGCCGAAGGCCCGGCCGTCTTCGATCGATCCGAAGCGGTCGGGAAAGAGCGGACAGTACTTCAGCGTGCGGAAGTGCGCTTCGGAAAACGGGTTGTCGTTGGACACATACGGCCGGCTGTGCGTCTTGACGACCCCGAGATCGGCCAGCAACAGCGCGACGGGTTTGCTGCGCATCGCGCCGCCCCGGTCGGCATGCAGCGTGAGTTGGCCGGGCTGAATGCCGTACTTGGCGCACGTCTCGGCGATGAGCCGTTCGGCGAGCGCCGCGCTCTCATGCGGGGCAATCATCCAGCCCACGACATAACGGCTGAAGATGTCGAGGATCACGTACAGATAGAAGTAGGTCCACTTGACCGGGCCGAGCAGCTTGGTGATGTCCCAGCTCCAGACTTCGTTGGGCCGCGTGGCCAGCAGTTCCGGCGCGGCGTAGTGCGGCCGCCGGACCTGATCGCGTCGCTCCTTGACTTCGCCGGCGGCGTCCAGCAGGCGATACATCGTCCGCGGCGAGCACAAGTAGGTGCCTTCATCGAGCAGGGTCGCATGCACCTGGGCCGGCGCCTGATCGAGGAACCGCTCGCTATCGAGCGTCGTAAGCACGAGCTGCCGTTCGACCGGATCAAGCGCCCGCGGCGGCGTCGGCCGCGGGGCCGACGGACGGGGTGGCTGGCGGCGCCGATACACGCCCGCGCGCGAGACGCCCAACGCGTCACACGCCGCCGCGGTGCCCAACGTCTCGCTCGCCGTCTCGACGGCCGTCATCAATCGTCCTCGTCGCTCGGCGGGGGATTCAGGGGGATCCCCAGCAGCTCGGCAACTTTTTTTTGGAACGCGATGATCGTGTCCGCCCGTTGCAAGCGGCGCTCGAGTCGGCGGTTCTCGCTGGCGAGCGCGGCCTTCTCCCGCTCCAACGTTTTCACGCGCGGATCACTCGACGTCGGCTTCCGGCCCCGCTTCTTTGGCGTCAAGCCGTGCTCGCGCTGCCGCCGCCAGGTCACCAGATGCGAGGAGTAGAGCCCTTCCTTCCGCAACAGCGCGCCGAGCTCGCCCGGGCGCGTGCAGGCATCCGCGCGTCGGAGGATGTCGAGCTTGTAGGCCGTCGTGAACCGCCGCTTGGCGTGGCGCGCGGGCACTTCAGGGTCCGGCGCCAGGGCGGTCGGCGCGCGTTCGCCGGCGGAAGACCCTCCGCTGCGGGGCGCCTCGCTTCGCTCGTCGCCCCTCCGCTCCGGCTCTTCCGCCGGCGAGGGGTCTCTGAGCAGGGTACGGATCGTATTCATCAAGGGCCTGGCACCTCCCCGCCCTCAACAGTAATTACGGGTGCGTGAAGTGTCTCACCGATCTTGGCAGGGAGGGGGCGACGTCGAGTCCACTTGCCGCCATCGCCGAGGGATTCACGAGATCTCCGTTCGAATCGAGCGCAAAGTGGGCCATCACCGGTCGGTCCGCCAAGCTGTGGGATGAGAACTTCGCCCGCAAATTGGAAATCTCGTT
>JANLGX010000282.1 GCA_024654005.1 Gemmatimonadaceae bacterium
ACACCGACCACGCGATCGTGCGCCATGGAATACTCGATACTGGCAGGTTCTTCATCAGCAAGCCGTACGCGACTGGCGAGCTGACACGGAAGGTCAGGGCGATCCTCGACTCCTAGACCTCTGCCAACGAGGCGGAAGGCGGCGTGGCGTTGCTCAAGGCGGCGAAGGCGATCGACGGTCTCAAGCTCGAGGGTGACCAGAAGGTCGGCGCGGACATCGTCCGTCGCGCGGTCGAGGCCCCGATGCGCTGGATCGCGACCAACGCGGGCGTGGAAGGCTCCATCATCGTGCAGAAGGTGCGCGACGGTAAGGACGCCAACTACGGCTACAACGCCGCGACCGATGTCTACGAAGACATGGTCAAGGCCGGCGTCATCGACCCGACGAAGGTGGTGCGTAACGCGCTGCAGAACGCGGCGTCAATCGCGTCGCTGCTGCTGACGACAGAAGCGATGGTCGCCGACATTCCGGAACCGAAGTCCGAAGCCCCCGCGGGCGGCGGGCCTGGCGTCAGCTACCGGGCCCTCTTTTTTTGACCGCCGATAGTCCGTATGACGTGGTTGTTCCTGGGACATAACGGGCCCTATCAGACGCTGGCACGCCTGACCCGGATCGGAAACAACAGCGGCAACCCTCACACGAAGAAGACTGCCAGCCAGCCCAGGGTCGGAAGGACGATGGCCGTGACGATCGCGGCCCGCCCGTAACCGAGCGTCACGCCGAAGATGATCCCCCCGACCGCGGACGCGAGCAGCGTGATCGACCGATCTGGCCCGCCAGGCCGAGGCTCTTGCCGAAGGCTGCGATCAGCTCCGAGAGCACGAGCGCGTACAGCATCACGTCGAAGGCGTTGAGCAGCCAGCCGCCAGAGGCGGCCACGAGCGCCCGGCGGGCCTCGGACGTGGCCGTGGTCCAGAACCTTAGCATCGGTCTCCCTTCGACGCCTGTCGAGGCGTCAGGTCTCTGGTGGGACTCACAGGACCCGCCGCCGCGCGATCGTCCGCGCCACCGGCACGGCGATCCCCGCGGCGAGCACCCCCGCCATCTCCAGCAGCATGCGCTCGCTCGGCAGGACCACCCCGAACGCCCCGCCCGCCGCACGCATGACGCTCGTGACGCCCAGCACCAGGGTCACGAACACGACCGCGGCCATGACGAAGTTCTTGAAGCCACGGTTGAGCTCGGCCTCGCCCATCAGCGAACGATCGTTGACGGCGATGAACAGGAACACCGCCACGAAGGGCAGGACCACGCCGTTCAGCGCCTGCGCGGCGATGATGGCGGGGATCGGCTGGACCTCCGCGATGCCGAACGCCACGCCGGTCATCAGCACCGCAATCCACACCAGTCGATAGCGCGGCGCATCGTCGGCCCATCGCGCGGGCTCGCCCGACATCGCGAGCACGCTGCGCGCCGTCACCGCGGCCGCGAGGGGCGCCGTGATCGCCGACGAAGCCCCGGCCGCGAACAGTCCGATCCCGAGCAGCCACGGCGCCCCGGCGCCCACGCGGTCTTCGAGTGCGGCCGCGAGCGCCCGATACGTGAACGCGCCCTCCATCGCGGTGCCGACGACGAGGATGCCCATGGAGATGAGGCCCCCGAGGATCACGGCCACGGCGAGGCCGAAGCGCATCTCTCCGATCTGCTGCGAGTGCTTGAGGCCCGACCCGAGGAACAGGTTGTAGGGCACCACCGTTGTGCCGATGAGCGCGAGCACGAGCAGTCCCGCGCCGTCAGGCAGCGAGGGCACCAGGCTGCCGCTCACGAGCGCCCCGAGCGACGGCCGCAGCGCAACGGCTGCCGAGAGGAAGCTCACCCCCAGGACGGCCACCACCACCCCCAGCAGAGTGGCCACAACCCTCGTGGAACCCAGCCAGAGCACCGCAAACGCGACCAGCCCGATCCCCACCGTGAGCACACGCCTCGAGACGCCCGCCACGAGTTCGAGCCCCGCGACGGCACCGAGGATGTTCCCCGCCTGGTAGGCCGCACACCCCAGCACGATGGCGCCCATGACGAATGCCGGTATCCAGCGCGCCGCCGTCTGGCCGTACTGGCGCACCAGGGCCTGCCCCAGATTGTGCCCGGACACGACCGTGATTCGCGCGCCCGCCTCCTGGAGGACGAGGCACGCGATCGTCGAGAAGGTGAGGGCCCAAAGCAGCGTGAGGCCGAAGGAGGATCCGGCCGACGCCGCCGTCGTCACCGTCCCGGGGCCGATGAAGGCCGCGGCGATGACCGACCAGAAGAGGATGCTCAGCAGACGCGATCGGATCGTCATAGGCACTCAGAACTGCAGCAGGCGCGTGATCTTGATGACCAGACTCTGGCCCACGAACTCGCCCGCGCGCTCCCGATCCTCGCTCGTCCGCCCGAACACGACGTAGACGTCGCTGCCGGGCCGGTAGATCCAGTTGAAGCGCACATTCGTATCGAACACCCGCGTGCTGGAGTTCCACTGCACGAGCGCCGAGGTGAAGACCCGCGTTGTCGCCGAATGGCTCACGCGCACACCCGTCAGATGCGTGACGGCGTCCCCGGCCGGCAGGCGCACACGGCTGATTTGGTAGTTTACGTCCGCCTGCAGATGGCGCGTCGACTTGACGGTGCTCGACATGGTCAGCTCGTGGCGCGAGCCGCCGTAGTAGCCGCCGCCTCGGTACTGCACGCGGCCGGCGCCGCGCCGCTGCGGCGCGAGGGTCACGGCGGCCGTCACCTCGGTGAACCCGTAGGCGCCGGGGGCGATCGTCAGGGTCCGCGCGACCCGGAACGGTCGGGCGGGGGCGTCGAACCGGCGCGCCGCGATGATCTGAATCTGATCGGCCGAGTGGAAGTCGAACCGGAGCTGCGCCTGTGTGTCCCGCGTTTCGAGGCGACCGGCCCCGGTACGCACGTAGTCGAGGCTGCCGATCGCAAACCACTGGCGCACCGGTCCGGCCGAGGGCCGGGGACTCGCCTGCAGGCGGCCGTACCAGCGTGCGATGTCCACGCGCCGCACGTAGCCGGCCTCGGGATCGAAGTCGCGCCCGACGCGCAGGTAGTCCACCTCGGCCCCGAACCGGTCAGTGTCGTTTGACACGCGCAGGCGGCCCGCCGACGCATCCTCGGAGGTCTCGGCACGCGACGACGTGACGAAGAAGCTCTCGACCCGGGCGTTGGCCCTGAATGCCAAGTGCGCGTCGGCCCCGAACACGCTGTTGCCCACGCCGGACGCGCGACGGTCCACGGCGATCACGCCGACGCTGGACCGCCGCAGGATGTCGCGCCGGACGCGCGCAACGGTGAACGTCGAGCCGGGATCGCCCTCGAGCCCGTCGCTTCGCAACGCCAGCGCGCCCACCGAGAACGCGCCGACCTTCCCGGTCAGCCTTGCCCCCCCTTGCAACCGCACCGCCTGGCCGCCCTCGATGCCGACCCGCCGGCTGAAGAACGGCAGTAGAAGGTAGTCGCCGGTCGTGACGCCGAAGTCAAAGATGCCCTTGCCTTCTTGGAAGAATTGCCGCTTTTCAGGAAAGAACAGACTGAAGCGCGTGAGGTTGACCTGCTGCTCGTCCGCTTCGACCTGGGAGAAATCCGTGTTGTAGGTGGCGTCGAGCGTCAGGTTCGGCGTGAGCAGGTACTTCGCGTCCAGCCCGATGTCACCGACGCCGTCGGGGCGGCACGCCCCCGACACGCACGGGGCCTGCGAAGCGCCTCCGAGCAGATAGGGGCTGATCTCGAGGTTCAGTCCGGCACGCTCGATCTCCAGCCCGCGCAGCACGCCCGCCGACGAGAACTTACCGATAGCCGGGGCGCCCCACTCCGGAGGCACCGCGGCGGCGTAGCTCCACTCATTGTTGCCCAGCACTATGCGACGCAGGTTGATGCCCCACGTCTGAGGACCGGGTTGGGAGAAGCGGACGCTTCGAAACGGCAGCCGAATCTCGGCACTCCAGCCCCAGTCGTGGATCGCTGTGCGGGCCTCCCACACGGAATCCCAGTCCTGCGACCACACACGCCCCTCATCCCACACCGCCCAGTCGGCCATCGCACCTAACGGATTGATGTAGAGCACGTAGCCGTTTCGTCGATCGAAAAAAGTGTCGAGTGCGATGGTGAACGTATCGTTGCGATAGTGCATCCGCCCCGCGTCACGCCGCAGCTCATCGGCGATGATGGGCAGCCCCGGCGGCTGGTGCGCCTTCACCCCGACATACATAGCCTCGTCATCGAACAGCACCTGCACTTCGGTGCGAGCCGTGGCGTCCGCGCCGCTAGTCGGTACCTGCTGGATAAACCGGTCAAAGACCGGCGCACGAGACCACGTCGGCTCGTCAGGTCGGCCGTCGATCACGATAGCGCCTGAGGCACGCACCGCCAAGACGACCGGTCCACCCTGTGCCGCCACCGGCGCACCTGCAACGACGGCTATCGAGACGAGCAGCCACCCTGGTCGGCTGCGCGGGCCGGTCAAGGGCAAGGCCGTGAGGCTCATCAACCCGGACATGAAGGTGGCCTGGTCCCTCGGTCTCGATGTGAAAATGACAGAGGCCGCCCGAGCGAAGGCGCGGGCGACGTGTCCGTAGGTCCGGCGCATGTCGGGATTGTCCCGCTGCCGCAGTCGAAGGCAGCCATTCGGCCGCACGAGCTGGACCGCGCGGTGAAGGAAGATGAAGAACAGCGATTGAACGGTTCGGAGCACATCCAGCACGGTGCCTGTCCGCGTCGGCGTGCGTAACACCGAGACCGTTTCGATGTGAACGTAGGTGGGTAGGTTGTGCGTCAGCATGACCAGGAGCCGCCAGGCGCCGTAGGCACGTAGGTCATGGCGAGCACGGTGTGGAACGCCAGCCTGCTCTTGAGTAGCGCGATTGCGTCTGCGTAACTGCCGCGGCCACACGCAGGCCGCCATAGGCTCGGCAACGTGACGCGTAGGTCGCCCGTCACGCCAGACCGGACTGCGCGTCACGTAATCACAGCGCTCCATAGCCCCCACCGCCAGGCGTTTCGATGCGCAGCCGATCTCCGGCCGCTAGGCGCAGTTGCGCCTTCGACCCGACGACCTCCTCGCGCCCGTCCGAGTGGATGACGGTGTTCCGGCCGCAGCCTCCGGGCCCGCCGCCGGAGGCGCCGTACGGCGGGCGCTCGCGGCGTTCCGACAGCACGGTGACGGCCGTGTCGCAGAGCATCTCGTACTCGCGCACGATGCCCTCGCCCCCGGGAAAGCGGCCCGCGCCGCTGCTGTCGTCGCGCAACCCGTAGCGCCGGATGCGGACGGGCAGGTAGTGCTCGATCGCCTCGACCGGCGTGTTGCGGGTGTTGCTCATGTGCGTATGCACGCCGCTGATGCCCCTGAGCCCGTTGCGCCCGCCCATGCCGCCGCCGATGGTCTCGTAGTAGGCGAAGCGCCGCGCGGTGCGCGGGTCGATACCGCCGAGCGTCACGTTGTTCATCGTGCCCTGCGACGCCGCCGGTACCCGCTCCGGCAGCGCTCTGGACAGCGCACCGAGAATCACATCGGTGATGCGCTGCGACGTCTCGACGTTGCCGCCGGCCACGGCCGCGGGCCGCTGGGCGTTGACGATCGACCCGGGCGGCGCCACCACGCGAATGGCGCGCGAGATGCCCGCGTTGTACAGCGTGTCTTCCTCGATGAGGCAGCGGAACGCGTAGAGCGTCGCCGACAACGTGATGGCGTAGTTGGCGTTCACCCCGCCGTCAGTCTGCGGATCGCTGCCCGTGAAGTCCACCTCGGCGCCGTCGCCGGCGATGCGGATGCGCGCGGCGATCCGGATAGGGCGATCGTGGAATCCGTCGCCATCGAGCCAGTCCTCGAACGCGTACTCGCCGTCGGGAATCGCGTGGATCGCGGCGCGAACGACGCGCTCGGTGTAGTCCTGCACCGCGGCCGCGTAGACGGACACGCGCTTCCGGCCGTATTTCTCGACGATCTCGCGCAGCCGCGCCTCGGCCACGCGGTTGGCGGCCACCTGCGCCGTGAGGTCGCCCTCGCGTTCGTCCGGCGTCCGGACGTTGGCAAGGATCAGCGCCATCACGTTCTCGTCGATCACGCCCCGTCGCGCCAGTTTGATCGGCGGGATGATCAGGCCCTCCTGGTACACCTCGCGCGCCAGGGGCATCGAGCCTGGGCTCATGCCGCCCACGTCGGAGTGGTGCGCCCGGTTGGCGGTGTAGAAGGCTGGCGGACCGGACCGCGTGAGAAACACGGGCGACACCAGGGTGATGTCCGGCAGGTGCGTGCCGCCCTGGAACGGGTCGTTGAGCACGACGATGTCGCCGGACTCCATCGCCACGTGATCGATCGCCGCCCGCACCGACAGCGGCATCGCGCCGAGGTGCACGGGCATGTGGTCGCCCTGCGCGATGGTCTCGCCCGCCGCGTCATAGATCGCGCACGAGTAGTCTAGCCGCTCCTTGATGTTCGGGGAGAAGCCGGTGCGGCACAGCGTCACCCCCATCTCCTCTGCTACCGACACGAAGAGGTTCTTGAAGATCTCGAATTCAATGGGATCGATCCGCATGGTGCCGCTGTCGCTCCTGTACGCCGTGTCAGCCCGGTGGCTAGACCGCCACGTCCGCAGTCTGGCCCGCGCGTCGCGCGGCCTTCGCCGCCACGCCGCGCGTCGCGATGAGGTTACCGAAACCGTCCACGCGCAGCCGGAACGCCGGCGGAATCACGGTGGTGGCTTCCTTGCCGATGACGACGGCCGGGCCCGCTAGCGTCGTGCCGGCCGGCAGATCGCCGTGGTGGTAGACGGCCGTCGCGACCTCGGCACCATCGAAGCAGGCCGGACGGACGCGCACCGGCGGCACTCGGGCCGACGACCGCTCGTCGTCGCGGGGCAACGACGGCTTGTCCGTCAGCCCGGTGGCCCGCACCCGGAGGTTGACCACCTCGGCGGGGCGCTTCGGGTTCGAGTAGCCGTACAGCCGCGCGTGACGGCGGTCGAACTCCTCGCGGAAGTCCGCTGTGAACGGCACGGTGATTTCGTACGCCTGGCCGACGTACCGAACGTCCAGCGAACGCTCGACCACGGCGCGCGGCCCCGTGAAGCCCTCGGCCGCCAGATCTCCGGTCGCCTGTGCCGCGAGGGGGTCGAACCGCGCCTTGAGATCCTCGACCGGCGTCTCATGCGCGAGGCGCAGGATCGTGAGAGAGTAATCCTTGGTGACGTCGGCCAACAGCATGCCGAGCGCCGACAGCACGCCGGCATGCCGCGGCGCGATGACGGTGCTGATGTCCAGCGTCTCGGCAATCGCGCAGGCGTGCATGCCCCCGGCGCCGCCGAAGGCCAGGAGCGCGAAGTCCCGCGGGTCAAAGCCGCGCTGGACGGAGACGACGCGGATGGCGCGTTCCATGTTGGCGTTGGCCACGCGCACGATGCCCTCGGCCAGCTGCAGAACCGTCAGGCCGAGCTGCGGCGCGAACCGGTCCGCCGCATGACGCGTGCGCTCCACGTCGAGCGCCATGCGCCCGCCGAGGAAGAACTCGGGCTCGAGCCGTCCGAGCAGGAGGTTCGCGTCGGTGACCGTCAGCTCCTCGCCCTTGCCGTAGCACACCGGGCCCGGATCGGCGCCCGCGCTCCGCGGGCCGACCCGCAGCGCGCCGCCGCTGTCGAGGTAGGCGATCGACCCGCCGCCGGCGCCGACGGTATGGATGTCGATCATCGGCAGCCGCACCGGGAAGTCGCCCACCGTGGACTCGGTCGTCATCCCGAGCTCGCCGTTGATGAGCGTGACGTCCGTGGAGGTGCCGCCCATGTCGAAGCCGATGATGCGCGTGAACCCGGCGGCTTCGGCGACCGTCCGCGCGCCGACCGCGCCGGCTGCCGGCCCCGACAGGATCGTCTGAACCGACGCCGCCTTGGCGCGCGCCGCCGAGATCGATCCGCCGTTCGACTGCATGATGCTGAGCCGCGCGCCGCCAAGCTCGGCCTCGAGCGCCGACAGGTAGCGCGCCATAAGCGGCGTCACGTACGCATTGACGACCGTCGTGCTCCACCGCTCGAATTCGCGGTACTCCGGCAGCACCGCGTGCGACGCCGACACGACGAACCCCGCCTCGGACAGGCGCGACGCGACGCGCTGTTCGTGGGCCGGGTTGACGTACGAGTGCAGCAGGCACACCGCCACCGCGTCCACGCCGAGGCCCGCGAGCGCCTCGACGAGCCGATCGATCGCCGCGTCCTCGAGGGGCTCGACGACCGCGCCGTCGTACGCCAGCCGCTCGCAAAGGCCGAAGGTGAGCCCGTCCTCGACGAGCGGACGCCGGTCCTCGACCATGAAGTTGTACAGCTCGCGCCGGGTCTGGCGCCCGATGCGCAGGACGTCCTCGAACCCGGCCGTCGCCACGAGCGCGACACGCGCGCCGCGACGCTCCAAAACCGCGTTGGTGGCCACGGTCGACCCATGAACGACGTCACGCACACTCCCGCCTGGCGCCAGCTCCTGGATACCCGTTATGATGGCCCGCGACGGGTCGTCCGGCGTGGACCGTACCTTGTGCACGACCACACTCGCACCATCGAGCAGCACCAGATCGGTAAAAGTCCCTCCGGTATCTACGCCAATCCTCACGATATCCTCTCCTCTTTGTCGCCACGGTGCTCGCTGGCGACATCGAGGCGTCCATCGGGTTCTCGATCGGCTCGTCCACGAGCCGGCGCGCGGCAATCGATGAGCATAAGGGTCGACAATTCTTCCGGTTCAGTTGCGCGGTCAGCCCGCCGGCTGAGCATTGGTCCAAGCGGCGTATCCCAAGCGGACCGACTGCGAGCGCCGCGTCGAAGGGGCTTGCCGCAGGAGGCCTCCTTCTTCGGCCGGCGCTCGCGGGTCCCGATCGATTCCACTCGTACCGGCACCGGCGGTACGGATGAACACGCCGGCGTCGACCGCCACCCATTCGCGACCTCCGCCGCTGTGGCACGCGACTGGTCGCGTCCTACTCCTGGCCCACAGCACTCGCCGTCGGCGTCCCGCCCCGCCCTGCCTTGACTGGTCGCGACCGAAACACAGACAGCCTCACGCCACCGCCGAAGTCCTCCTCGAAGCGATCCACCTGCCACTGACTCTCATACAGAAGCTTCAGGACCGCCCGCTGGTGCCCCAACTGTCCGGGCGCTGCAAAGCTCTCCATCCATTCGCCAGATGCGGTTTCATCAGGCATGTCGTTGCCGAGATCCAGAGTCGTGATCTGCGGGTGTCTCTGCGCGAAGTTTGAACGGCTTCGACCCACCGACGGTGTTACTGCCGCACGGCCTTCAGGATGAACGGGACGACCGCCCATCGGGTTGACGTAGACCTCCTTGCTGAAGGGGCCATCGACGTCGAACGAGTACGAGTGCTCAAACAGAATGTTCATGCCTTTGTAGATCTCGAGACGGAACGGATCGGGCTCATACCGCCGTGCGTACTTCTCGAATCTGTCAATTAGCTTCAGATTCGTTTCCCTGAATCCAGGCACCCCATCCATCACCTCCTCGATAATGCGCTCACGATGTTCGAGCGCAAGCGTCTTATGATCCGGATAGTTGGGATCATCAATGTGACCAAGGTTGATGTGGTACCCTCGCGGAATCCAGAAAGCCATGAACCAGGGGACTTTGTAGCCGGCAAACTGATGCACCCACTCGTGGCTCGGGTATCCGTGCGGGTCCATGAAGACGTCTGGAAGCCACCTGTAATAGAGCTGTCGCCGAACAAGCGCCTCGGGAAGCAACGGGTCATCGTCCCAGAGATAGGCGCTCACGTCTCGGGCAACGGAACTCCAGTAGCCAGCGTGCAGAATGTAGGTCGGCTGCAACTTTATGAATTCCGCGTGATTGGCTGCACCATCGGGATTCTCAAGTGGTCGGTACACAATGTTCACGCGATTCAAGTACTTCTGATACTCGGGATCGGTCGCCAGCAACTCCATGAGCCGAAGACCGGCACTCATCGCGGACACTTCGTTCGCATGAACGCGCGTTGTTAGAAATAGCACGGGCTTTAGTGTGCTCGCCTTCGCCTGCGACCAGATCTCCGACTTGATGGGCAGCATGACGTCCATCGCCCAGACATCTCGGCCGCGGTACGTGCGACCGGCCACGTAAGCATTGATCTCTGGGAAGCTGCGCAACCGTGGAATGATGTGCTCTTCCATCTGGTCGGGCGTGATCACGTGGTCCCACTCAACGATCCGCTCCCCCGCTTCGGGCGTGATGATTGGATGGATACGAGGCGCAGACTGCGCCGCAATGCTGGTCTGGAGACGTGATTGCCTGTGCTCTACGGAGACAGTGAGGCCGTCGAGACTCTGGTAGCCGAGCGCACTGCCAAATGCGCCTGCCTCCTGCAGACCGACAAGCCGTTCCACACGTCTCGCTGCGGTCCGGGCGCCTTCGTAGCCTTCGGCGACGACGCTCATCGTCGCCCCGGCGACTGATTCCTCACCGCTGCGAACCATGATCGACGTTACGCGCGGCCGGCCTACCTGAGCTCGCTCCAGATTCACTGTTTGAGAGTGAACTCTTCCTTCGTTACTCGTCCAGGTAAGAACTACCCGCGGCCGGGGCGAAGCATTAGCGTTGAACGTGAACTTCACGCTCGGAGCCTTCCCGTGTTCGACCGGGTGGATCATCGGCATAATGCGGCCGGGCGCCACGTCACGGCTGCCCGGTCGGTTGCCGCTCAGAATCGACCAGAAGTCGATCGTGTCGAACATCAGGTCCTCGTGCAGCGAGTCCAAGGACGAGATCCGTTCCTCCTGGAGATCCAACCGGAAGTCGGGTTCGCTCATCGTGATGTCGAAGATCAGATCACGGAAGTAGGGCTGGTTCTCGGCAACCATCCGTCCACCCGTGTACTCCCGAACGTGCTCGACCATGCGAGGAAAGACCGAGTCCTGGTAGTGGTCCCAGAAGCGCTCCGGGTCAGTCCTGACGTTAAAATCGGCAATGAGCACGCCGTCTACGTGGGCACGGATTCCTCCGGTCGTGTAACGAAGCTGCGCTGTCGGCTTCATCGGAAAGTACTCGCGCACAGTGACCCGCGGCGCGTACTCGTCCGTATGTATCGTTGCCCCACTTCGGTCTTTCACCTCTACACGGTAGACAAGCGGCCCCTCATCAACCTGGTGAAACGTGGTTGCATCGGGCTCTATTTGCAGTTCACGCGCCAGGATTTCGTCTACGGGGAAGAGCTCCATCAACCAGCGGTTCGAGATGCCGTACCATGTCTTGGAAGGGTCTGGCGCTTTTGCCATTGGAAAGTGAATGGAGATGGAGCCAACGGCTTTCCCTTTCAGCGCCGGCAGAACATAGTCGATCATCCAGCTGTAGCCGGACTTGTAGGCACTGAGGACTCGCACCTGGGGATCGGATCCACCAGCGTCGAGCACTGCCTGACGGAACTCCTGCTCGAGTGTCCTGCGGAGTTCAGGCCCCTCACTGACGACGGCATCCATTTCGAATCGTGCGCCGCGCACAACCTTCGGCAGCACCTCGCGCGTGAAGCGCTCGCGCAGCTCGTCGACCTCCCAGCCAAGCTCAGGCGAATCCTCGAACACGGTGATGGGCCCGTATCTCGAGGCCACCTCGACGGTAACCGCGGCGTCGCCGAGCTGCTTCTGGATGAGCGCCCTCACGAACGACGCCGTTTCTGGGCTCCCCTCTTCGAGATATGCCTTCACGTCGAGCGAGGCAGGCGCAGCCTCCACGATTGACGGCAGCACACTCCCGATCGCATCGACGGCAGCGGCGGCCTGCCCGGCGCCGGACTTGATTTCGAAGAACTGCCGGACGTCTTCTTCGACATCTGTGAAGCTCATCTCGCCGCGGCGCGGCGTCCACAGGAACGGCAGCGATCGTGCGAAGTACATGGTCGCAGCGTTAACACCGGCCACATCGCCACCGCGTACGACAAGGGCCGGGAACCTTCCGAAGGCGGCGGGAACGATGCGGATCTCCCCTTCTCCCGGCCGCGGCGGCTCGGGCAACGCAAGACCGCTCATCAACGTGCCTGATCCGATCAGAATCGGATTCGGGACGTCCTCTAACTTGTCCGATTGGCTCTCGGCACGCGCGAGCGGCAGACTGATGCCTGTTCCCTCCATACCGATCCGAGCCGCCAGGTCGACGGCCGCAATCGCGCCGCCGGCCTCGCTCCCGATGATGATCGTCGTCTCGCTTTCATCGGGAATCATGTCTTCGCCGCGCGAATCACCAAAGATACCGTCGTTGGTGAAAATGCTGGCTAGGCTGAGGTCCTTAGGTGCGGGGATCCATGGATTCGGTAGGTAGTTACTTCGGTAAGGAGGGCCGAACCGTTCGATGCGGATGCTTTTGCCCGAGACCCGCACCTCAAGCGTGTCGAGCCCGTAATAGTTCAGCGTGTCGGCCTCGCGGTTGCCGAACTCGGCGCTGCCGACAACATGCGCCGCCGCGATGGCTTCCAGCGTGCGCACTGCGACGTCGACACCAGATCTGAGTTGAATGTCGATAGTGAGGAGCACCATGCGCTCCTTGCCTTCCTCATACACCGCACGGATGGCGGGGAGCCCCTCGACGCGCACTCCGGCGCCCTCCAGCACCGTCCGCACGTCGTCCTGCACTTTTGCGATGGAGTCTCCGCGCAACTGCCATAGATAGGGCAATCGTGCAGACATCGCAGCACCCGCGACAGCGGTACCGGTATCATCCCCTCCCGCCACCACGACTCGCGGAGAGCCGTCGATCGCAGGAAGGACCGCAACCAGACCCTGACCAGTCCTTAGGCTGGCGAGGTTCACGCGCTCATCGCTGGCCAGTGCTCGAACCAGTGCGTTTGAGCGGCCGACCGCAATAACGGCCACGGAGCTTGTGTCTCGGGCTCTCGAATCGCTATCGAGGACAGCAAGGCCCGGAGTCAGGGCGGACGTCTCGAATCCCAGGCGCGCCGCAATGTTCGCCGCAGCAGCAACATCCTCGGGGGCGCCAGCAGCCGGCAGCACAAGACGGGTGGGTACCGAGTCGATTACGCCGTCCCCATTCTGGTCGGCCAGAAACGGTCCTCTTGTGAAGACTCCGGCCAAATCCAGTGATGTCGCCCCCGGCACCTGCGAATCAGAGGGTGCGACGGCGAGTGCGGAAGCGACGAGCGTTAGGAACAGCCAGGGACGAGCTCTCGACAACATCATTTTCCCTTCCAATCGTGAGACGGGGCGCGGTCCAGTGTTCCCTGAGCGGCCGGTCGCGTTCGGGCCGGTGGGACACGGTAGCGAGGTGAGACGCTACTGTGCGTTCGTGAGGATCACGTGCGCTGTGTCACTCCAGCCACAGTGAAGCGCTGCGTAGAACGCTGTATCCAATGGCGACGAACGAAGCGCCAGAGCTGCCTCTGTAGACAGATCCCGCCGACCATACCGACAGTCAACGCGGCACCTGTGTCGACATCACATGTGGCGTGAGTGTCAGAAGGACACTCTCAACGCCACCTCCATCTGTCTCCCAGACGCCACCGCCACGGACTGCCCAAACAACGGCGACAGCGCGTTACCGACGGGCGACAGAAAGTTCGACCGATTCGCCAAGTTGAAGACTTGGAATATGCCATCGACCGAGACTTTGCCCAGCCGGAAGGCTCTCGACACCCTTAGGTCTACTGCCAGATAGCTTGGGCAATTCACTTCAGACACTTGACTGCGTCCGTTGGCTTGGCGGTAATCGTTGACCCGATCCAGGTCCAGGCCGCGGCATCCCTCGTTCAGGCCGACGCCCGGGGGTCGATCATTTGTGATCCCGTCTCCGTTGAGGTCGCGGCCTGCCGTGACGTTGAAGGCGACTGGGCTCTGATAGCGAAGGATTCCCCCCACAAGCAGACCCCCGAATACGTCGACAATCCCATTGATCGTTGCGCGATGCCTTCGGTCTGCCGGTGCGAAACCGTAGTCCGCCGCGCGGTCGAAGTGGTCCGCCGGAAACGTCTCTGAGTCGGCCTTCGCGCGTCCCACGGTATACGAACTGGTTAGTGCCCAGCCGTTCGACATCCGGCGATCGAGCCTCGCCTCAAACGCCTCGTACCGCATTTCGCCGTCTGTGCGGTTTTCGGTGACTCGCCCGTACTGAGAATACGGTCTCACTCGGGTGGCGCGCTCTGCCGGGCTCGCGAAGTAGTTGCGGTCCAAGGTGGTGTGCTGATTGCGGCCGAACGCTGAGGTTGCGTTGAGGTTCAGCGCGGTACTCTCATTCAGCTGCCGACTGTAGCCCACGCTAAATTGGTGGGTATGGGGATTTCGCACATCGTTCCCGAGAATCGCAAAGTTACTGGACACGGTTGCTAGCTCGAACGGATCCCGTCCCTGATAGGGATCAGGGTAGGCGGGATTCCGAATGATGACCTGCCGACTTAGCGGGTTGAGCTCGGCTCGCGGCCCGCCACTGGCACGGAATCGGTTGTAGTAGAGGCCGTATGCTGCACGGATGACCTGCTCTGCACTTCCTCCAACGTTCCACGCCAGGCCGACTCTCGGGCCGAAGTTCGTCTTGGAGCCTCGGTTGGACTTCTCGAAAAACGGAAACAGGGCCGGATCCAGCTTCCCAGCTGGTTGCACCACCCGATCGACGAGACGTATTTCAGGAACGTCGCGCTCCAAGAGATCTCTGTTGTACACGCCTGTCTGGAGGTCGTATCGAAGACCAAGGTTGAGCGTAAGCTGACTGGTGACATTCCAGCGATCGTCCACGTACAACGAATGCTCCGTTGACGAAATGTCGGCGTAGGTGGGCACCAGCTGCTGAGTGAACTGAAACGGGTAGGTGCTGGGATCGTTCGGATTAAACGGCGCATCCGTTGCGAATGACCAGTTACGCCCGATCGCCATGTTGTCCGGCGTCCAACGCACCCAGTTAAGGTCGGCACCAACCGTGATCTCGTGGCGCCCAACAAGCCGAACGAAGTCATTCTTGATCTGCCATCGGCTTTCGGGACCCACGAAAGAACTGCCGGTCCCCTTGACAAGGCTAGGGCGATTAACGATTTCGCGTAACGTGTCCACGCGCTCTTGCGGGAACTGGCCTGACTCCGTCCACTTCAAGCCAGCTTCGGAGGGCCAGCCTAAGTAAGTCGACTTAGCGTACTGGAATCGGAAATCGTTCAGACTGTTGTGGCCGACGGTCCACGTTTCCCCGAGGACGACGGATACCCCCGGTGCCCCGAAATGAGAGCCGGTATCCCGCGCTCGTCGCCCTCCGCCTGTCGTCGAGGCGAGCTCGTTGGATCGTACTGAGCTTCTGATGAACAACCGATGGTTCTGTGTCAGTGCCTGATCGTAACGTCCCACAAGCATGAACTCCGACGACGGAGCCGGGAACGTGCCTTCCTCTTCCGGAAAGAGCCCTCGAGTCTCAACCGTATAGGACCGCTGTTCGTCCGTGTACTCTGTGGACACGAAGAAGTGGGCGCGGTCCCTCACAACAGGGCCACCCAGAGAGCCTCCAAACTGATGGCGTCGATAGCCCGGCTTCTCATCCTGAAAGATCGTCTTGGATGTCATCGCCTGCGACCGGTAGAATTCGAATGCGCTGCCATGGAAGGTGTTGGTGCCGCTCTTCGTGACTGTGCTCAGAATGCCGCCCTGCGCGAATCCATAAATGGCACGCGAGTTGAACGCATGAACGCGAAACTCAGCGATTGAATCTTGGGGAAAGTTCTGCCTGGGCTCCCCTTGCTGCTGCCAGTTATTGCTGACACCATCAACAATGTACCCGTTCGAGTAGTAGTTGATGCCTGCCCCGATATTGACGGCGTTATAGAACTGGGTTCGGATCGCATCCTGTCCGGTCGAGGGCAGCAGGGTGGCAAGATTGATCCAGTCTCGCCCGGCTACCGGGAGAACTTGGATCTGCTGTTCCGTTACGTTCGCTGCTACTTCAACCGCTCTGACGTCCAAAAGACGCGCCGCGTCGCCGACAACAACGACTGTCTCCCGCACTCCGCTGAGATCCATCCGCAGATCCACAGAGATGCGGCTCTCCAGTCCGACCTCCAGGTTCCTGCGAGTCAGCGTTGCAAAACCAGAGAGCTCCGCAGTGAGGGAGTATGGCCCACGAGGAAGGCCCCGAAACTCGTAATCACCCCGCTCATTGGTCACGAGAACCTGCGTGAAACCGGTCGCTGAATTTTGTGCCGTTACCGTTACGCCAGGAAGAACGCCTCCATCCGCGTCGGTGACACTGCCGTAGATTCGGCCCTCTTGCGCGACGGCAGGCTGCACAGAAGCAACGAGTACCGCGATGGCCACCATCGCGAACCTAAGTCGATGCATCGAATCCTCCAAACAAACTAGGCTACCAATCGTGCCCCGGCTACGCCCTGCGGCACGGTTTACGGGCCGGCTCGACAGAATTCCTGCAGGCGCTATCTGGGCGCCAGGCGAGCAGGGACGTCCTCAATCCCGCGAGACACACGACCGAAGACCACAGACTGGCACTTGGACAAGACGCTCGCCTCGGAAGGACATGCAATAGACACGCCAGCGACTGAGGCGCGCCGATTCGAGCACTTCTTCAATTACTTCGAGTAACTAGCGTCGCATCAGACACGAAGCGTTGCGACACATTGTGTCGCGTGGCGCGCCGGAAGCAGTGCGGACCGAGCACCACGAGACGACGAGTTATCTGGCTTCTATCCCATGCTCGCGCAGCTTGCGCCAGAGGGTGGATCGGCTGATCCCCAGACGCGCGGCGGCGTGCGCGCGATTCCAGCGTGCTCCCTGAAGCGCATCCAGCAGCCGCTGCCGCTCGTCAGGCTCCACCTCGGCCGATCGCCGGCCGGCGAGGCTCAAGGCGGCGGGGAGATCGGCCGCGGTGATGATGTCCCCCGACGAGAGGTTGACGGCCCGCTCGATCGCATTCTGCAGCTCGCGCACGTTGCCTGGCCACGAATACTCCCGGATCAGACGGCTGGCGTCGTCGTCGAAATGGAGGACATGCCGCCGCACCCGCGCCGACAAGCGACGCAGGAAGTGCTCGGCCAGCGCCTCCACATCCTCGGGACGCTCCCGCAGCGGTGGGATCCGCAGCTGAATCACGTTGATCCGGTAGTAGAAGTCCTGGCGGAGGGTGCCCGCGGCGACCTCCTCGTCGGGAGACCGGTGCGTCGCCGCGACCAGGCGCACGTCCACCCGGCGCGTCGCGGCGCCGCCGACCGGACGCACCTCGCCATCCTGCAGGAACCGCAGCAGCCGCACCTGCATCGCGTGCGAAATCTCCCCGAGTTCGTCGAGGAAGAGCACCCCTTTGTGCGCCTCCTCCAGCAGGCCCTTCCGATCCGCCAGCGCGCCGGTGAAGGCCCCCTTCTGGTAGCCGAAGAGCTCGCTCTCGAGGAGCGTTTCGGGAAGCGCGCCGCAGTTGATCGGGACGAACTTCCCCGCGCGGCGGTTGCCTCGCAGGTACAGCAGGCGCGCGATGAGCTCCTTCCCCGTGCCGCTCTCGCCGGTGACCAGCACCGTGCTGTCGGAGTCGGCGAGACGGACGGCCTCGCGCACGACGCCCTGCATCGCGGCGCTGCGCGCGATGATCTCCGCCTCGTTGCTGATCTCGGCCCGGAGCAGCCGCACCTCGGATGACAAGGCCCGGCGCTCGGCGGCGCGGCGCACGGTGATCGCGAGCCGGCCGGGATCCACCGGCTTCGTCAGGTACTCATACGCGCCAGACTTGATCGCATCGACCGCCTGATCGATCGTGCCGAACGCCGTGATCAGGATGACCTCGATCTCGGGATTCCGCTTCTTGATGGCCCGGAGCAGGGCCGTGCCGTCGGCATCGCGATCGAGGCGGACATCGGTGACCAACACATCGGTGTCACAGTCGCTGAGCAGCGCGAGCGCTTCGGCGGCGCTGGCGGCCTCCCGCACCGCCATCCCCTCATACTCGAGCACGAGCGCCATGGAACGCCGCACATTGCCATGGTCGTCGACCAGCAGTACCCGGATCATGGCGCGGGGGGCCTCCCGGAGGCATCCGCCGGCGCGTCCAGGACAGGAAGGCGCACCGTGAAGATGGCGCCGCCCCCGGGGCGGTTGTCCGCGGTGATCGTCCCTTCGTGGTCCGCGACGATCCGGGCCACGATCGACAGGCCAAGGCCCGTGCCCTGGACCTTTGTCGTGAAGAACGGCTCGAACACCGCGGCGCCATCGGTGAGGCCGTGGCCCTGATCGGCGACGGTGATTTGCACGGTGCGGCCATCGTCGACGGCGTCGGCGCTCAGCTCGATGCGGCCGTGCTCCATCGACTCCGATGCGTTGGCCAGGAGGTTCCACAGCACCTGCC
This sequence comes from Gemmatimonadaceae bacterium, assembly GCA_024654005.1. Lineage (GTDB taxonomy): Bacteria > Gemmatimonadota > Gemmatimonadetes > Gemmatimonadales > Gemmatimonadaceae > JACDCY01. Next base: position 18,285 of record JANLGX010000282.1, read on the forward strand.
GCAGCTGGTTCGGGTCGGCCACGAGCGTCGGCAGCGTCCCGTCGCATCGCACACCGAGCTCCGTCGTCGGGGACAGCCCGCCCCCCAGCCGGAACAACGCCGTCGCCGACTGCACCAGTTCGCTCACGTCGCAGCGAAGGAGATACCGGGCCGGCGGGCGCGCGAAGAGCAGGAAGTCGCTCACGATGGTGTTGAGGCGCTCCGCCTCCTCCGCCAGAATGTTGAGGAGCTCCGGATCCTGCGAGGCCCCGGCCCGCCGCAGCACATCAATCGAGTTGACGATGGCGCCAAGGGGGTTGCGGATCTCGTGGGCAATGCTCGCGGCCATGCGACCGAGATCCGCCAGTCGCTGCGCCTGCAGGACCTGCGCCTGCATGTCGCGGCGCGACGTGATGTCGTGGGCGATGCACTGCATCCCCGTCAACGCACCGGTCTGGTCGCGCAGCGGCACGTTGGTCTGCGAGAACCAGCGCCCCGTCGACGCATCCGCATCGAGGAAGCACACTTCCACGGCGCGCATCACCTCTCCGCGCAGCATCCGCGGCAGGCGCTCGGCCATCGCTTCCCGATCGTCGGGATGCGTCAGGGACAACACGCTCAGCGGCTGGTCCTCGAGCGCGTCCGGATCGCGGCCAAGCAGCAGGGCCAGCGCGTGGTTCGCGTAGACGATGCGCCCGTCGCGGTCGGTCAGATAGATCAGGTCCTCCGCGTTCTCGACCAGGCCACGAAAGCGGCGCTCGGACGCGCGCAGACCGAGATAGAGGCGGGTGTTCGCGACCGACAGGCCGATCTGCGAGGCCATGGACGTCAGCAACTGCACCTCCGGCTCGGAGAACTCCCGGTCCACCCGCGTATGCACGTTCAACGTGCCGTACGTCTTGAAATTCGACCGGAGGGGCACCGACGCAAACGCCTGGAACCCCTCCGTGCGCGCCGCCATCCGGGTCAGCCGCGGATCGTCCTTCAGATTGCGGATGACGATGGGTTCGTTCGTCATCACGACGCGGCCCGACAGGCCCTCGCCCAGCCCGAGGTGGTCGAAGTCGCGAAACGCCAGCTCCGACAGCCCGCGATGCATCACCAGGCTCAGTTCGCCGCGTTCCTCATCGAGCAGATAGACGCTGCCCGCTTCGGTCTGCAGCACCTCGAGCACCTGACCCAGAGCATGATCCAGCATGTCGGTCAGGCTCGCGAAGCGGCCGATGCCAAGCGCCACCGAGTTGATCGCGGCCAGGGGATTCGTGCGCACGACGGGCAGGTCTCCGGCGGCGCCCGGGACCACGCGAGGACGGGCCATACACGGCAGTATAGCGCGCGGCACCGACAGGCGCATGCCGGTAGCGGCCACGACCTGGCCCGCGGTAAACCCTTCGCGCGTCGCCGGCCGGGGATCTACCACGACCACGCCGCTCTTCCCCAGCACTTGCATCATCGTCCCCCGGAAAAAATTACCGCCGTGGCTTCGTCGATGCCCACGCCGACGAGCGTGGGGTGATCGAGTACGCCGCTGATCAGCCGGTTGCCGCGCTGGCGCTGCAGGAAGTGCTGGTCGACGAGCACGCCCGGCAGCAGCCCGAGGCCCCTCTTGAGGACGGTGGTTCCCGACTTGAGCCCCTTGAAAGTGCTCGCCGAACAGATCGCCAAGAAGGTGGTCGACCAG
>JANLGX010000284.1 GCA_024654005.1 Gemmatimonadaceae bacterium
GTACGACGCCGTGTACGCGCTCACGTACGCCAGCACCGTCCCGCCCGACTCGGGCAGGATCGCACGCACGAACAGCATGAATCCCAGCGACAGCAGCACCCACGAGACGGACGCGATCACGATCGTGAGCCACAGAGTTCGCCGCGGCGGCACTGTCACGTTCTCCGCGCGGCGGCCCGCGAGCTTCAGCAAACGCGGTATGACCGCGGGCAACGCGAGCAGCGCGGCGACGATCACCGCGACGAGCAGAAGCGCCGCGATCGGTCCACCCGGGATCGCCCCGCCGCTTGCGACGACCACGGCGGCGCCGGCCGCGATCGTCACGATCTGCATCACGATCGACGACCCGGCCGCCACGGCGGGACTGACGCCGCGCTCCGCGGCCATCCCGCTCATCGCGACGATCGACCACACTTTTCCGGGAACGTACTTGCCGAGGTTGCCCGCGAGCCAGATGACGGATGCGTCGAGCCAGGCGAGTACCTCACCCGCGCCGGCGATCAGTCTCCGCCATCCCTCGATGAGCAGCGCGTAGGCAACGAGCGTTACCGCGCTGGCCGCGCCTACGAGGAGCCAATCGGGGCGCAGACCCTGCAGCCCCGACGCAACTTCATCCCATTGACCACTGAGCGATCGTACCGCGTACCATATGAGCGCGGCCGCGAACAGCCATTGTGCTACCGTCCAGGCCTTACGACCCGTAGCCGTCAATCGCCTGCTGGTAGATCGAGAGGTATTTCTGCGCCGCCGACTCGGGGGCGAAGTTCGCCAGCGCGTACAGCCGCCCCGACTGCCCCATGGACGCCGCGCGCGGCGCGTTGTTCAGCAGGTCGTCGAGCGCCGCCGACAGCGCGGGAACGTTGTTCGGCTCCACCAGGATCCCCGTGCTGCCGTCGCGCACCACGTCGGGCGTGCCGCCGGAGCGGAAGCCGACGACCGGCGTCTCGCACAGCGCGGCCTCCACCGCGACGAGCCCGAGCCCTTCGTCGATCGACGGGACCGCGAGCACGCACGCGCGCTGATAGAACTTCGGCAGCTCGCCCTGCCTGACCTGTCCGTGCCAGCGCATGCGGTCCGCCACACCCAGCTCCGCGGCGAGCGCGCCGAGCGATTCGCGCGCGGGTCCGTCGCCGACGACGTCGAGCGTCGCTTTCGTCTTCATCCCGGCGAGGGCGCGAATGAGCCGGTCGAGTCCCTTCTGCGCGTTCAGGCGGCCCACGAAGAGAATGCCGTCCCTGGGTCTCGTTCCGTCGGGCTCGAACAGCTCGGTCGCGACCGGCATCGGCGCTACGACCGGCGACCGGTTGGGGACGAGCAGATCCAGCTCACCGGCCAGCCAGTGCGAGACGGTCGTGACTTTCGCCGAGTGCGTGATGACGTGGCGGAAGAGCGGCCGGGCCACGGCGACTCCCTTCGCCAGCCGCACGTCCGTGCCGTGCAGCGTCGTGACCAGCGGCAGATGCGACAGGCCGCCGAGCCACGTGCCCACGAGCCCGCCCGGAAACCACCAGTGCGCGTGGATGAGATCCGGCGCCACTCGCCGCCGCGCCATGACGGACTTGGCGAAATCGGCGCCGAGGAATCCGAGCATCGTCACTTTGGCGCTCCAGGAGCGCTGGAACTCGGTCGCCATGTTGCCGGTGTACGCCAGCTTCTCGTACCTGCGCGGCGCGTAGCGGAAGCGCTCGACGGTGATGCCGTCGACCTCGTCGGTGCTGTCCGCGCTGTTGCTCGACGGAGCGACGACGTGAACTTTGACGTCCACCTTCTCCAGCGCCTTGGCCAGACGCAGCACGAACGAGCCGGCTGGATCCCCGATGTACCGCGGGAATGCGTGCGACAGAAACAGGACGTTCATCGTCACGGAATCTCCGTCGGCTGCGATCCCGGCCGCGCGGAGAGCTCTTCCACCCGCCGTCTCAACTCCCGCAGCTCGGCGCGTTGCGCCGCCATCAACTCGCCGATCAGCCCCGTCGCGATGGCAACAGACCCGACCGTCAAACACACGGCGACGAGATCGATCAGGGGACGGAACCCTTCACCGGCGAAGACGCGCCAGAGAATCGCCCCGATGCCGACGATGAGTCCGGTGAGAAAGAGCATGGCACCCAGCATTCCGAACAGCAACAGCGGCTTGCGCGCGAACCGGAGCTCGAACCACACCGCCAGCATGTCGAGCACTCCGATCGGAATCCTGCCGATCCCGAACTTGGACTTGCCCGCGTGCCGCTGGTACAGCGGCACCGCCACTTCGCTGACCGTGTAACCCTGCGCCGCGGCCATCACGACCATGTACCGGTGCCAGTCCGGGCGCGGCGGCAGGGCGTCCATGATCTCCCGGCGATACGCCTTTACAGAATTGAGGTCGCGCACGGGAACGTTGAACAGCGAACGGCTCAGCTTGTTGTACACGCCCGAGACGAAGGCCTTCTCATACTTCCCTTCCTTGTAGCCCGTCACCATGTCCGACTGCTCGGAGAGGATCGGCTCGACGAGGCGCGGGATGTCTTCCGGCTTGTACTGCAGATCCGCCGGATAAAACACGAGCACTCTGCCCGACGAGTGCAGGTAGCCGGTGCGCAACGCGTCGGCGATGCCGCGGCCGGTGCGGTGCCGGACGGCCTTGAGGAACGGGTAGTCGCTCAGCAGCAGCTGCAGCACGTCCCAGCTTCCGTCGGTCGAGCCGTCGTCGATGATCACGAACTCGTACCGCACCCCGCCCGAAGCCGCCGCCATCGCGGCGGCCTGCTCGACGAACAGCGGCAGGTTCTCGGCTTCGTTCCGCGCCGGCACCAGCACGCTCACGTCCACCGGTCGCGCCCGCCGGTCGAGCGGCGGAGTGTCGCGCCGGATCACGCCGGAAGTTGCGCTCATACCCGCTTGCGCATCCGCGCGGACAACACGCCGAGCTGGTCGCGGTACTTCGCGACGGTGCGCCGCGCGATCTGCACGCCGCTCTCCTTCAGGATGTTCACGATCGCCTGATCGGTGAGCGGATGCTTCGAATCCTCCTGCTCGACGAGCTTCTCCAGCTGCGCCTTGATGCCGCGGGCGGACACGTCCTCGCCGCCCGCGGTGGCGAGGCCCGACGAGAAGAAGTACTTGAGCGGCAGGACTCCCCGCGGGGTCTGCACGTACTTCTCGTTGGTCACGCGGCTCACCGTCGACTCGTGCATGCTGATGACCTCGGCTACCTCGCGCAGCGTCAGCGGCTTGAGGAACTGCACGCCCTTCTCGAAGAACTCGCGCTGCCGCTCGACGATGTAGTTCATCACCTTGAGCATCGTCTGCCGCCGCTGCTCGATCGCCTGGATCATCCAGTTTGCCGAGTTAAGCTTGCTGGAGATGAACTCCTTGTTCTCTCCATCGAACTTCTTCTTGTCGCGGGCGATCTCCTGGTACGTCTTGCTCAGCTTGAGCCGCGGCAGGTTCGCGTCGTTCAGGAAGACGTGGTACTTGCCGTCGATCTTGTCCACCACGAGGTCGGGGATGATGTAGTTGTCGTCCCCGCTGCTGAAGCGCAGCCCGGGCTTGGGGTCGAGCTTCTGGATCTCGTCGGCCGCCTTCTGCACGTCCGACGGGCTGATCCCGAACCGCTTGGAGATCTCGCTCCAGCGGTGATTGATCAGCTCCTCGAAGCAGTCGCGCACGAGCCGGTTGGGCACGGACTGCTCGAGCCCGGCCTCGCGCAGCTGCAGCATGAGACACTCGCGCAGGTCCCGCGCGCCCACGCCCGGCGGATCGAGCGCCTGCACGATGCCGAGCATCTCCTCACCTTCCTCGATTGTGTAGAGCGGGAGATCTTCGACGTCCCGGTCCTCCACCTCGGCGGCGCGCTCCAGTACTTCGTTGAGCGCCAGCACTATCTCGTCCACCGAAGACGCGAGGTAGCCGTCGTCGTTGATGTTGCCGATGAACTCGTCGGCGAGCAGCACCTGGCGCGGGGTCAGATCGAGCAGCGTGATCTGGTCGCGCAAGTGGTCGCTCAGGTCGCGGCTGTCCACGGTAACCGGCTCGTAGTACTCCTTCTCCTCGTGCTCCTCGCGCCGCCCGCCGGTGTCGAAGCCGTCGAGCAGGATCTCTTCCCAGTCGATCCCCTCGACCTTCTCCTCGGGGGGCGTCTGCTCGATCTGCTCCTCGGGCTGCTGAGTCTCCTCGTCGTCCTCCTCCTCCGGCTCGATCAGCTCCAGGAAGGGATTGTTCAGCAGCTCCTGCTTGAGGTGCTGCTGGAGGTCGAGCAGCGGCATGTACAGGAGGTCCATCGCCTGGTACAGGCGCGGATTGATCTTCATCTCCTGCTTGAGCTGTATGCCCTGCGACAGTCCTTGCTTCACGCCACTCCGCCGATCTCGTCTTCCGCGAACCGCGAGCGCAGCCGCGTCGTCAATGTGGGTCCGAGGTAAATCTCGGCCACTGTGTCGTCGAATACCAGGTCACGAACCGTGCCCGACACCTTGACTTGTCCGTCGAACATGATGTACGCGCGGTCGACTATGTCGAGTGTCTGCTCGACGTTGTGGTCGCTGATGAGCACGCCGATGCCGCGGTGCCTGAGTCCCGCGACGATGGTCTGGATGTCGTGCACGGCGATCGGGTCGACGCCCGCGAACGGCTCGTCCAGCATCATGAACTTCGGATCGGTGACGAGCGCGCGCGTGATCTCCAGCCGGCGGCGCTCGCCGCCGGAGAGCGAGTACGCCTTGTTCTTTCGCAGGCGCTTGATCCCGAGCTCGTCGAGCAGCGCCTCGAGCCGGTCCCGGCGCTGGTCGGGCGTCAACGGCAGCGTCTCGAGTATCGCGAGGATGTTGTCCTCCACCGACAGCTTGCGGAAGATCGACGGCTCCTGCGAGAGGTAGCCGATACCCTGCCGCGCGCGACGGAACATCGGCATGTCGGTGATGTCCTCGCCGTCCAGGATGATTCGTCCGGCGAGCGGCTGGATGAGGCCGACGATCATGTAGAACGTGGTGGTCTTCCCGGCGCCGTTGGGCCCGAGCAGCCCGACGATCTCGCCCTGCCGCAGCCGGAGTCCGACCTCGTTCACGACCTTGCGGCGGCGGTACGTCTTCACGAGCCCCTGGGCTTCGAGCACGCTCGCGCGCGGGATCGGGATGACCCCCGAGTGGTGCAGCTCGAATTCGGTTTGATCGCACGCCTCGTAAATGATGCGCGCCACTTCATTGCGCATCGGCGCTACCTCGCGCCAGAGGCCTTCCTCCACGATCACGGCCGCATCCGGATCCTTCAGGCTCTTGCCGAGCTGGCGGATGACGCCGTCCTCGGTGAGCCGCGGCAGCGCGTGCTCGGCGACGTATGCGTCCACCTCGTCGAGGCTCAGCCGGCCGGCTTCGCGCTCGACGTTCTTCCCTTCGTCACGGAGAGTGCGCAGATACTCGTCGCGGAACGCCAGCGCCACGTCGTGCACGCCCGCGCGGCCCTGCTCGTCCGCCCGCGCGAACAGCGCCTGCAGCGCGAGCGCGGTGGAGCGCTCGCGCGTGGACATACGGGTGATGAGCTCCTCGACGCGCGGCGGATACAGGGGCCGCATCAGATCGGCGCTCCCGGACGCCCGGGGGCGGGACGGGGCGGCGCAGGCTGCGTAGTCCCCGGCGGGCTGGGCGGAGGTATCGCGGTCAGCGACTCCGCTTCCAGATAAACTCCCGACGCCTGGTCGGTCACGGTCACCGTGCTCACTTCGCCGTCGGCGAACGCGATGACGATGATCCGCCCGCGGACGTAGTTGATCGTCGGGCGTTCCCGAACGCCTTCCGGATTGCCGAACTGGTAGAACGACCGCGCGTCCCCGGTCGCGATCAACTCGCGCGGAACGACGCGGCTCGTGTCGCCGGCGGCGGCCGAGTCGAAGCGGGCGACGATGGTGTCGCCGCTGATCCAGTCGCGCTCGTTGGACGTGACCGTGGCCGTGTCCGGGATGCTGTTGGCGAGCGCTTCGCCCACCGCGTGCATCTCGCGCAGGCGCTGGTTCGGCGTGGAGACGTAGATCGAGTCCGCGGTGATGTCGCGCTCGGGGCTGGTGGCGCGGGCGCGTCCCGGGCCCCAAGCGTACGCCTCCTGCAGCTGCTCGTTCACCAGCCGCAGATCGATCGAATCCGCGAGCAGCTCGAGATCGCCGCTCAGCACGTGGCCGGATGGAGTCGCCAGCACGCGCTCGAGCTTACGCTCGCGGGAGAAGAGGTCGATGACTCCGCCGCGGAGCGTGAACGGCCGCTCGCCGCGTCCGGTGACCACCGGGGACTGCATGAGCCGCACGAACTCGGTCTCGCTGTCCACGAACGCTGAATCGCCGTTCGCGCGCACGGACGTGCGCGTGATGTCCACGCGCCGCGACGCGTACACGAGACTGTCGCCCACCAGGACTATCCGGTCGGCCAGAACCACTACCGGCTCTGCCCCGGCTCCCGCGTCGGGGTCGACGAGGGAGAGCTGCGGTCTTCCAGTGGCCACGGTGCGCGCGATCGGACGACCGACGACTGCGCGGTAGTAGTCCGCCTCGGGCGCGCGCATCACCGAGCCGCTGCTCATCGTCGCGACGACGTTCCCCACGGCGTTCAGCCGGTCCTCGCCGCGGAAATACGTCATGTGCTGCGCCGTGATGCCGATCTGCGGCTCGGTGTAGCGCACGTTGCCGATCAGCAGCAGGACGCCGGTCGCTTCGTTGAACTGGGCGCTGTCCGAGGAGATGCGGTTGTCCTGTCCCGCGCAGGACACGACGACCCCGCGTCCGAGAATCATCAGCGACTGACCCGACGGCTGCTCCACCAGGTTCGCGGTCGTCGCGGGTGTATTCTCGAAGATGTAGTCGCAGTTGGGGAGCGCCTGCGCCTCCGCGTATCCCGCGGAAGCGGCCAGTGCGCCGGCGACCAGCAGCAGGCGTCGCATCAGTTGCTGTCCGGGCGCAGCGCCGCCCCCGGTGGGGGAGGCGCCGCCGGCGACGCGCCGGGCGACGTGGCTCCGCCCTGCCCCGTCACGAATCCGGTGGCCCCGCTGAGCACCTGCACGTTCTTGAGTCCCGCGTCGGAGCGAAAGCCGACCCCCGCGATCCGCCGACCCGGCTCGGTCATCACGAACTGGCTGTCGCTCGTGAACTGGTTGGCCGCCTGATTGTAGTGCAGCTCGGGGGTGACGATGCGCCGGCCGTCCTCGGTGACGACGACGACATTCCCGTACGCCGTCATGGTGCCGAGGCGGGTGCTGTACCGGCCGTGGTCCGACGTCAGCACGGCGTCCTTCACGCCGCTCAGCGTATAGAAAGTCGTGTTCACGTCGTCCAGCTCGATGCGGGTGTTGTCGTCGAAGAAGTACGCCGTGTCCGCCTGCAGCTCCGCGCGGATGACGCCGCGGTCGGTCATGTTGAAGCTCGCGCCGAACATCACCTGGTCCGCGGAATCGGCCATCGCCCAGTGCGGCAGCACCGGCGGCTCACGCTTGTCGTCGCAGGCGCTCGCGAGAACCAGCAGCGCGGACAGCGCGAGGAGCCTCATACGACACCGGCGCGCATCAGGTCGTGCAGGTGCACGACGCCCACGAGCTCGTCGCTGCCGTCGAGCACGGGCATGGACATGATCCCATCCTGCTCCATCCGGAAGACGACTCCGCTGCCGAGCTCATCCGCGCGCGCCGTTTTTGGGTTCGTGTTCATCACGGTACCGATCACTATCGGGAAGACGTTCTCCTCCCGCTCCATCAGCCGGGTGAGATCGCCAGCCGTATAAACCCCACGAACCTTCTTTCGGTCATCCGAGACGATCGCGATGCCGCGCTGCTCGGCGATCAGGACGATCACCTCGCGCAGCGTCGCGGTGGAGAGCACGACCGGCAGGGGTGATTCGACCATGATGTCGGACACCCGCGTGAGCAGGCGTCGCCCCAGGGAGCCGCCGGGGTGCAGCCGGGCGAAGTCCTCGGGCGCGAAGCCTTTCTCCTCCAGCAGCGCGATCGCCAACGCGTCGCCGAGGGCCAGCGCCGCGGTCGTGCTGGTAGTGGGCGCCAGGTCGTGCGGACATGCTTCCTTCTCCACCGTGGCGTCCAGAGTGACCTCGGCGTGCCGGGCCAGGGCCGAGCCCGCCGAGCCGGTGATGGCGATGGTCGGAACCCCGAAGCGCTTCAGATGATCGACCAGAGTCACGAGATCGCTCGACTCGCCGCTGCGCGAGATCAGGATGCCGACGTCGGAGCTTCCGACTATTCCCAGATCCCCGTGCGCGCTCTCGGCGGGGTGCAGGAAGGTCGCGGGCGTTCCGGTCGAGGTGAGCGTCGCCGCGATCTTCCGCCCGATCAGCCCTGACTTACCGACGCCCGCCACGATCACCCTCCCCTGGCAGCTCGCCAGCAGGCGAACGGCGCGCGCGAAGCTGTCGTCCAACCGGCGCTCCATGCGAGCGACCGCGTCCGCCTCCATGCGGAGCACGCGCCGGCCGCGCTCGAGAATCTCCTCGTCGGACGACCGCCCCGTCACAGCTCGTCTGCCAGGTACGCGCGCGATCGCTGTTCCACGTACCGCTCCACCGCCGGCGTCCATTCGCGCCGCGCTTTCAGCAGCAGCTCGACGAATTCACGCACGGCGCCCTGGCCGCCGGCGCGCTTCAGCACGACGTCGCACTCGTCCTTTACTTCCTTGACGGCGTTGCCCACCGCCACGGGGAGACCGACGATGCGCAGGATCCCCAGGTCCGGCACGTCGTCGCCGACGAACGCGGCATCCTCGATGGCGATGTCGTGCCGCCGCAGCAGCTGCTTGAACGCCGGAAGCTTGCGCGCCTCCCTGTCCTGCACGCAATCGTCGATGCCCAGCTCCGCGGCCCGGAGCCGGACGCTCTCCGACTCGCGGCCGGTCACGATCGCGACCTTGATCCCGATCGTCTTGAGCAGGTGGATTCCGAGCCCGTCCTGAATGTCGTAGCGCTTGAACTCGATGCGCTCGTTGCCCGCGGCGCCGAGGAAAATCCCGCCTTCCGTGAGCACCCCGTCGACGTCGAACGCCACGAGCTTGATCTGGGTGGCGCGCTTGCGCGAGAGGGCCATGTCAGACTCGCGCGCGGGTCCACAGGTCCACCGCCTGCGCGATCAGGTGATCGAGCTGCGGCAGAGGGATCATGTTGGGACCGTCGCTCGGCGCGGAATCCGGATCGGGGTGCGTCTCGAGAAACAGCCCGTCCGCGCCGGCCGACACCGCCGCCCGCGCGAGAACCGGAATGAACTCACGCGCGCCACCGCTGCTGCCGCGGGCGCCCTGCCCCGGCCGCTGCACGCTGTGGGTCGCGTCGAAGATCACCGGCGCGCGGCACGCGACGCGGAGCCGCACGAAGCTGCGCATGTCCACGACGAGATCGCCGTAGCCGAAGAATGTGCCGCGCTCGGTCACGGCGACCTCGCCCTTCCCCTGCGCCGAGCGCACCTTCGCGACTGCGCCGGCCATCCCCTCGGGCTGCATCCACTGCCCCTTCTTCACGTTGACCGGACGCCCCGTGCGGCCGGCCGCGACCAGCAGGTCCGTCTGCCGGCAGAGGAACGCGGGAATCTGCAGCGCGTCGGCGACCTCCGCGGCGGGCGCGCACTGCTCGGGTAGATGGACGTCGGTCAGCACGCGCAAGCCCGTCTCGCGCTTGATGCGCAGCAGGGCCGAGAGCCCCTCGTCCAGCCCCGGACCGCGCGCGGCGTCCACGTTCGAGCGGTTGGCCTTGTCGAAGCTCGCCTTGAAGATCACGCCGCCCGGAACGCGCTCGGCCAGCCGCGCGAGCCGCTCCGCGACACGGAGATTGAGATCGTCGCCCTCGAGCACGCACGGACCAGCGATGAGAAAGAGTCGATCGGCCGGGAACAGCTCGATGCGCGCCGTCACGGGCGCGACGACCGCCATCCTTACCTGGCGCCCGAGCTGACCATCACCGGCGCGTCGCCCCGGGTCTTCGCGCCTTGCTGCGCGCCGCTCTCGCCCCGCGACTTCTTCCGCGCGAGCGCGGCCTCGATGAAGCTCGCGAACAGCGGGTGCGGGCGGGTCGGCCGCGACTTCAGCTCGGGATGGAACTGGCAGCCGACGTACCACGGATGGTCCGGCAGCTCGACGATCTCGACCAGCGACTCGTCGGGCGACAGCCCGCTCAGCACGAGTCCGTGCCGGACGAACGCGTCGCGGTACTTGTTCGACACCTCGTACCGGTGCCGGTGCCGCTCGCTGATCTGTGCCTCGCCGTAGATCTTAGCCACCTTGGAGCCCGGCGCCAGCTTGCAGGGGTACGCCCCGAGCCGCATGGTGCCGCCCATGTCGGTCACGTGCTGCTGCGACTCCATGAGCGAGATGACCGGATCGGGGCACTCGGGCGCGAACTCGCTCGAGTCGCTGCCCTCGAGTCCCATGACGTTGCGGGCGAACTCTATGATCGCCGTCTGCATTCCGAGGCAGATGCCGAAGAACGGGAGGCCGGTTTCGCGCGCGTGGCGCACGGCCGCGACCATGCCGCCGACTCCGCGCACGCCGAATCCGCCTGGAACGAGCATCCCGTCGTAAGCGTTCAGCACTTCGGCAGTCCGCTCGGCGGACGTGAACATGTCGCTGGAGACCCAGGAGATGTCGACGCCGGCGTTGTTCGCTATTCCGCCGTGGCTCAGCGCTTCCGCCACGCTCTTGTAGCTGTCGGCGAGCTGGGTGTACTTGCCGACGACCGCGATCTTGACGCGCTCCTTGGGATGGCGGATCCGCTGCACCATGTCGCGCCACGCCGTGAGATCCGGTGAGCGCTTGCCGAGGATTCCGAGGCGGAGCATCACGCGCTCGTCGAGTCCCTGCTCGTGGAAGCGGAGCGGGATCTCGTAGATGGAGGGCACGTCGCGCGCCTCGATGACCGCGCCTTCGTCGACGTTGCAGAACAACGCGATCTTGCGCTTTACTTCCTCGGACAGCGCGCGGTCCGTGCGACAGATCAGGACGTCGGGCTGAATTCCTATTTCCATCAGGTCGCGGACGGAATGCTGCGTCGGCTTGGTCTTGACCTCGCCCGCCGCGCTGATGAACGGCACGAGCGTGAGATGGATGAACACGGCGTTTTCGCGGCCGATCTCCTGGCGGAACTGCCGGATCGCCTCGAGGAACGGCAGCGACTCGATGTCGCCGACGGTCCCGCCGATCTCGACGATCACGACGTCGTTGTCCACCGCGACCTTCTTCATCGCCGACTTGATCTCGTCCGTTATGTGCGGGATGACCTGCACAGTGGAGCCGAGGTATTCGCCGCGCCGCTCCTTGGTGATGACGTTGAGGTAGATGCGGCCGGTGGTGACGTTGTTGTCCTGCGACACCGGCCGGTCGATGAACCGCTCGTAATGTCCAAGATCGAGATCCGTCTCCGCGCCGTCGTCGGTGACGTACACCTCCCCATGCTGGAACGGCGACATCGTCCCGGGGTCGACGTTGAGGTACGGATCGAACTTCATGATGGTGACCTTGAGGCCGCGTTCCACCAGGAGCCGTCCGAGGGAAGCTGCGGCGATCCCCTTTCCGAGCGAGGAGACCACGCCCCCCGTCACGAACACGTATCTCGTCTGCTGCTGTCGCGGAGGGGCCATTGATTATCTCGCTGAGATCTCTGCCCAGCGCGCGTTCGCGTCCGCCAGGTCTTCTTCGGTGTCGATACCCGCGTATACCGGACCGTCGGTAATCGCCACCCCGAAAGTTATCCCCGCCGCCAGCGGTCGTAGCTGCTCGAGGCGCTCGATTTTCTCGAGCGGGTGCGCCGGCAGCGCGACCCAGCGCTCGAGCGCGGCCCTGCTGTAGACGTACACTCCGCGGTGCTGGAGGATCATGCCTTCCAGGTCCGCCTTGTCGCGCCGGTCCCGAAGGTACGGAATGGGCGCCCGCGAGAAGTACAGTGCGCGCCCATCGTCGCCCAGAACGACTTTCACTATGCCGGGATCGTCCAGGACCCAGGCTTCGGCCCGAGCCGCGGCGGTTCCGACGTCGAACGATCGCGCCGTGACCATCTCCCTGGCCGCGATCACCGCGTCGCCGCTCATGAACGGCTCGTCGCCCTGCACGTTGACGAACACGTCGAAGTCCGCGAACTCGGGCATCCGGGCGACCTCGGCGACCCTGTCCGTCCCGGTCTCGCACGTCGCGGAAGTCATGACTACTTCCGCTCCCGCGTCCGCGGCTGCCCGCCGCACCGATTCGTCGTCGGTGGCCACGACGCAGGCATCACCGAGCTCCATCTCGTTCAGCCGCTCCCAGACGCGGACGACGAGCGGTCGTCCAGCCAGATCTCTGAGGGGTTTTTGGGGGAGGCGAGTGGCGCCGAGCCGGGCGGGAATTACTACCAGCGTCCTCATGCGTGAGCTGACCGGAGGGCTGATTTAGTCACGCTCCGCAATATAGTCTGACTAACGGCGTTCCGATATGAAGGATCGATGGAAAACAGGTTAGCCGACGTCCCGAAAGCGGCTACTGCCCCCACGAAAAGCCGAACGTGACCTTCGAATCTCCGTTGGCCGGATCGACGAGCCACTCCACCCCCGCCAACGGGAATCCGACCCGTAGCCCCACGTTCTGCACGAAGTCGGGCAGCTCGCTGACCCCCGCGCTCCCGCTGATGAACCGCAGCGTGACCTGGGGCGAGCCAACCATCGGGAATGAGAAGCGCTGGATTGGAATGACGTACGCGGCGTCGAGGAAAAACAGCTGGTCTCCACCCATCTCGAGCAGGTCGAGGGTCGGAATCGTGCCGGAGCCGCCGACGTACGCGTGGCGCTGCGGCGGCGGGGTGTCGCCGGTCGTGAAGATCGCGTGCGACTTGAGCTCGAGCCGCTGCGGGCCGAACGTCTGGAACGCGGCGCGTCCGTCCAGGGTCGTCTGCATGAAGCGGAAATCGTCCGCCATCGACGACGGCAGTGCGTCCAGCACGTACTCCACGCGCGCGGTCAGCCGCGACGTGAAGTCGCCGGAGCTCCAGCCTCCGTCGAATCCAGTCAGCAGTGAGGTGATGTGCCCTGGCAGGATCGCGGGGTTCGGGCGGTATATGCCCTCGTCGTCCCTGTCGAAGAAGCTGAACACGCTCGTGTCGGGTCCCAGTGAAGTCCCGGTGGACCACGCGTTCTCGAACAGTCCGCCGAGAAACGGCGCGAAGGTGAAGCCGCCGAAGGCGAAGTCAACGCTTCCCTTCGCCTCGATCCGATCGGCGCGGAAATAGTTCCGTGTGTCGGTGCCGAACGCCAGCGTCGTGAGTGAGTTGAGCAGATCGCCCCTGATCCAGCGATCGTTGGTGAACGTGCCGCGGCGCACGTCGACATTCACGTCGAGCCGGCCGAAATCGGCGTCGAGGTCGATACCCGGGTCGAGATTGCCCAGGTGCGACCGGTAGGTGACGGTCGGATTGATGATGAAGCGGCCGTCGCCGAGCGTGACGATGGGACCCCAGGGAAGCACGACCCCGTCCACGCGGTTGTAGCTCGGAATTCTGACGCCGACCCTGAGCGGCCAGGTGAGCAGTGGCTGGCCGGAATCGACTCTCAGCGAGCGGTAGGAAAGCCGGAAGGCCCCGGTGCTGGCATCGAGATCCAGATCATAGGTCTCGTCGCGAAAGCTCAGCCGCCCGTCGCGCACCGTCGCGAGGGTGGAATTGTACGCGCCTCCTCCGATGGCGATTGCCCTGCCCTGGACGTTGCCGCCCGGATGCATGAACAGGTCGCCGCCGACCACGATCACGTCGCCATGCACGGTGCTGGCTACGGTGACGCGCGGGGCGAGGATGATCACGGTCTGGTGGAACACGCTGTCACGCGGGAGCGCCAGCATCTCCTGCGAATACAGTACGGTATGCGGCCCGGCCGTCGCCGCCTGGAGAATCCGCCCCGCCTCGCCCGGGCCCTGGTCGACCAGCACGATCTGAGCGGAGGCGGAGCCCGCCGCGAGCAGGAATGCGCACAGACTAGCTATGACCCTCATCCGGCGATCCTCAGGAAATTGGCGAGCAGCGCCTTCCCCTCCGGCGTCATGATGGACTCCGGATGGAACTGCACTCCCCAGATTGGAAAAGTCTTGTGCCGCATGGCGTGAATCTCCGAGGGATTGTCGAGCGCTGTCGCGAGGACCTCCAGCTCGGCGGGTAAGCTACCCGGCTCGACGACCAGGGAGTGATAGCGCATCACTTCCATCGGGTCGGGCAGGCCCTCGAACAGCTCCGTGCCCGAGTGCCGGATCAGCGACGTCTTGCCGTGCATCACCGCTCTGGCGCGCACCACCTCGCCGCCGAACGCCTCGCCGATGGCCTGGTGTCCGAGGCAGACGCCGAGGGTCGGGATATCGGGCCCCCAGCGCCTGATCGCGCTGATGGTCACGCCCGCGTCGGCGGGCACTCCCGGTCCCGGCGAGATGACGATCGCGTGCGGCCCGAGCTCTCCGATCTCCTCCACGCCCACCTCGTCGTTCCTGCGCACGACGGGCTCTTCTCCAAGCTCGCCGAGGTATTGCACGAGATTGTAGGTGAACGAGTCGTAGTTGTCGATTACCAGGAGCATAGGGACGTGATTAGTGATTAGTGATTAGTGATTGGTGATTCGTAACGGCGCGAACCGGTGTGCATCAAGCCTACAGCCGGAGCTAAGCTGGTGGATACGTATTGTGACGTAGCATCTGGTCCTACGAATCACGAATCACGAATCACCAATCACTTCCGCGGGTGGAACTCCCGATGCACCGTGCGAAGATACTCCCTGTCCACGTGGGTATAAATCTGGGTCGTCGAGATGTCCGCGTGGCCGAGCATCTCCTGCACCGCGCGCAGGTCGGCGCCGCCTTCCAGTAGATGCGTGGCGAACGAGTGTCGCAGCGTGTGCGGCGTGACGCGCTTCTTGATGCCGGCCTGGTCGACGTACTTGCGCAGGATCTTCCACGCGCCCATGCGCGACAGCGGCTTGCCGCGGGCATTCAGGAAGAGCGCGCCCTTCCCTTCGCCGCGCTCGAGCTTCGGCCGGAGCTCGCGCATGTAGATCGCGAGCGCGCCGATCGCCTTGCGTCCGATGGGGACGAGCCGCTCCTTGCTCCCCTTGCCGAACACGCGCACCAGCCCGTCCTCGAACAGGACGTCCTTGACGCCGATGGAAATCCACTCCGACACGCGCAGCCCCGCGCTGTATGCCAGCTCCAGCATGGCGCGGTCGCGGAACGCCAGCGGCTCGTCCAGCGATGGCGCCGAGAGGATGCGATCCACGTCCGCGACCGTCAGCACCTCGGGCAGAGTGCGCCACCGCTTCGGCGTCTCGAGCCGGTCGCTCGGGTCCCGCTGCACGTGACCTTCTCCGACGAGAAACTTGAAGTACGTGCGCAGCGCCGAGACGTTGCGCCGAATGGACGCGGGCGAGAGGCCCATGTCCTTGAGATGATACATGTACTCGCGGAGCAGCCGCGGGGCGACGTGCGCGGGCCCGGCCGATCCCTTGAGCTTCCCGTACGTGGCGAACCGCGCCAGGTCCAGCGCGTACGCTTCGCGCGTGCGCGGCGAGAGCCCCTGCTCCACGGCGAGAAAATCCTGGAACGGCTCGAGCAGAAACTCGCGGGCCGTTGCGTCGGCGAGCGGTGCCGCCGCGCTCCTGGCTGCCCTTACCTTCGCCGTTTTTTCCACCAGATCGCGGCGGCGGCCAGCACCATCACCACCGCGAGGATCGTGATCGCGCGGCTGTAATTCGAGATCGTGCTCCGCAGCGTGTCCCAGTCGTTACCGGCGCGAAAAGCGATGATCGTCAGGAACGCGTACCATATGCCCGAAGCAGTCGCCATGATGGCCACCACCGGCACGAACGGCAGCTTGGCCGCGCCGGCGAATATCGGAACCACGGCGCGCACGGCGGGGAGAAACCTGCTCACGAACAGCGACGGGATTCCGTAGCGTCTGTACGAGCGCTCGAGCCGCACCTCGGCTTCCGGTCCGATCCACCGGGCGTAGCCGCGCGTCAGCAGAGAGCGGCCGTACCGTCGCCCGGCCCAGTACATGCCCGCGGCGCCGGCCACGTTCGACAGCCAGGTGATCAGGAAAGTGGCCCACGGATTTCCCTGCCCGCGCGCCGCGAGGAAGCTGCCGAACGCCACGACCGCGTCGGTGGGGAGCGGCGGGAAGATGTTCTCGACGGCGGCCAGGAGACCGAGCATCGGGTACAGCACGAAGAGCGGCACACCGCTCAGCCACTCTATGAAGTTCTCGAGCAAGGGTTCCTAGGGGACGGGTACGAGAGAGGCCACGGCGATACATGCAAGTCCTTCGCCGCGGCCTATCCATCCCATCCCCTCGTTGGTCTTCCCCTTGATGCTGACGGCCTCCGGCGAGATTCCCATCGCCTCGGCCAGCCGCGAGCGCATCGCGTCCCGGTGCGGCGCGATCGCGGGCGTCTCCGCGATCACGCTGATGTCCGCCTGGTGCACGATGAACCCCCGTTCGCGCACCAGCTCGATCGCTTCCTTGAGCATCTGAATCGAGTCCCGTCCCGCGTTCTCGTCGTCCGTGTCGGGGAAAATCTCGCCGATGTCTCCCGCGGCCGCACCGCCAAGGATGGCGTCGATCAGTGCGTGCGCGACAGCGTCGGCATCCGAATGTCCGATCAGCGATACCGACGACGGGATCGAAATGCCGCCGAGCACGAGAAACTTGCCCGGCACGAACCGGTGCGAGTCGTAGCCGATCCCGGTGCGGGTGAACAGCGGATGATACGCCTCGACGCCGGAATTCCGGCTCTTTTGCTGTGGCTGGCTGTCACGCGGCATGCGCGGCGTCCTCGATCATGGAGTAGTCCTGCCGCCGCCGGCGCGGGGTGAAGCCGGCGTCGAGAATGAGCCGCTCCATCTCCTGCGTCGTCGTCCGGTGAGTGGTGTTCGCGGCCGAGACGACGTTCTCCTCGATCATCAGCGAGCCGAAGTCGTTGCAACCGAAGCGCAGCGCGATCTGGCCGATCTTCATCCCCATGGTGACCCAGCTCGACTGGAGGTTGGGCACGTTGTCGAGGACGATGCGGGAGATCGCGACGGTGCGGAGATAGTCCACCGCGTCGGTCTTCCGCATGTGGGACATCTGCGGCGTGTTCTCCGGCTGCAGCGGCCAGCAGATGAACGCCGTGAATCCGCCAGTCCGCGACTGCACCTCCCGCACGCGCTCGAGATGCTCGAGCCTCTCCGCCAGCGTCTCGCCGATCCCGTACATCATCGTCACCGACGTCCTGAGCCCTTCCTGGTGCGCCGTCTCCATGATCTCCAGCCAGCGGTCCGCGCCGGCCTTCTTCTTGGCGACCATGTCGCGCACGCGCTGCACCAGGATCTCGCCGCCGCCGCCTGGAATCGAGTCGAGCCCGGCCCGCACCAGCTCGCGGATCACGTCGCGCGCTTCCATGCGGAACAGCTTGGCGAAGAAGTCCACCTCGCTGGGGCTGAAGCCGTGAATGTGGATCGGGTGGTTGCGCTTGATGTAGCGCATGAGGTCCAGGTACCAGTCGAACGGGATGTACGGGTTGTGCCCGCCCTGAATCAGGATCTGCACCGCGCCGAGCGCCTTGGCCTCGTCGATCTTGGCGCCGATCTGCTCGAAGGAGAGAGTGTACCCTTCGTTGTCCTTCGGCCGGCGATAGAACGCGCAGAAGCCGCAGTCGGCGACGCAGACGTTCGTGTAGTTGATGTTCCGGTCGATGATGTAAGTGACGACGTCGCCCGGGTGCTTCTCCGCCCGGATGCGATCGGCTTCGGCGCCGAGCTCGAGCAGCGGCGCGTTCGTGTAGAAGTCGAGGATGTCGCGCGTGACGCTCATGCGGCGGGAAGAAAGGTGAGTGTTCCGTTGGGCACGCGGCCTTTGTCCACGAGCCGGCGAAAGAACTCGGTGAGCCCGGCGAGGTGCGGATACGACAGCCCGTAGTCGAGCCCCGACAGATAATCGAGGCAGCGCTGCTCGGGGACACCTGTCGCCGCGGAAGCCTGCGTCGCGAGCGCCGGCAGATTGGCCAGCCCCCAGTCGCGCGCCAAAATGAGTCCGGCGTGCGCGGCCAGGGCGTCCTTGACGGGGGTCGTGCGCTGCGCCACCCACACGGCGAATACGAACGGCTGCCCCGTCCAGCTCTTCCATGCCGCGCCCAGATCGTAGGCGTGCTCGTACCGCGGCACGTGCGATCCGGCGCCCGCGCCGAGCAGCAGAGCCGCGTCTCCGATAACCAGCCGCGCGACGTGATCCTCGGCCGCGAACCGGCCCACGTCGCTCAGCTCAGCGTCGCCGGGGACGATCCGCGGCCGGGCGTGCCAGACGTTCTCGAACAGCAGCTCGAGCAAAGCGACGCTGGTCATCGAGCTCCGGCTGACCAGCACGTCGCGTCCCGTCAGCTCCGACGCCGGGAGTCGGGAGTAGAGCGCGACGCTTTGCACCGGCCCGTCGCACGAGATGGCCAGGTCGGGGAGGAGCAGATACCGATTGGAGTCACGCGCGTACTCGACGGCTGAGACGACGCTGATGTCGAGCTCGCCCGCCGCCATCTTCGCGTTCAGATCGCTCGGCACCCCCGTGACCAGCTCGGCGTCGAGCTGCACGACGCCGCGATCGACCGCGCCGTAGACCGGGTAGCAGTTGATATAGGGGATCCTGCCGAGGGTAATCACGCGGCCACCGGCACGCCGGCAGGCTCCGGCTCGAACGTGCGCAGGATGCGGTACAGCGAGTCGCGCTCGGCGGGAACCTTCCCCGCCGAACGGATCAGCCGCAGGATCTCGTCCAGCGACATCGACTGCGCCGTCTTCGCGCCCGCCTCGTGATACACCTTCTCGCGCACGACCGTGCCTTCGAGATCGTTGACGCCGAACGAGAGCGACGTCTGCGACAGCGCCGGCGTGACCATGATCCAGTGCGTCTTGACGTGGGCGATGTTGTCGAGGAAGAGCCGGCCGACCGCGAGGTTGCGCAGATCATCGAAGCCGGTGGTTGCGGTGCCCTCGCGCCCCAGCTCCCTGCCGAGCTCGTTGTGGTCGGGGTGGAAGGCGAGCGGGATGTAGGCGAGGAATCCGCCCGTCTCGTCCTGCAGGTCACGGAGCATGGTGAGGTGCTCCACGCGATCCTCGAGCGACTCGACGTGGCCGTACAGCATCGTGCAGTTGCTGCGGATCCCGAGGTCGTGCGCGGTGCGGTGGACGTTGATCCAGTCGGAGCCCGCGAGCTTCTTCTCCGCGATGGTCATGCGGACCGCCTGGCCGAACACCTCGGCCCCCCCACCGGGCAAGGTATCGAGGCCCGCGGCCCGGAGCGCAACCAAAACGTCCCGCACGGACATCTTTTCTATCCGCGAGATGTGCGCGATCTCCACCGCCGTGAGCGCCTTGATGTGCACGTGCGGGTACCGCTGCTTGAGCCCGCGGAAGATCTCGCTGTAGTACTGCAGCCCCGCCTTCATGTCGAGGCCGCCCACGATGTGGAACTCGCGCGTCAGTCCGTTGTCGGCCGCGGCCGCTTCCGCCCAGACTTCATCGAGGGTGTAGTGGTACGAGCCGTCTTCCTTGGGAAGCCGCGCGAACGAGCAAAACGCGCATGTCTTCCGCAGGATGCAGATGTTGGTCGGATTGATGTGCTGGTTCGCGGCGAAGGTCACCACGTCGCCGTGCCGCGAGCGGTTGGCGTGATCGGCGAGCCTGCCGAGCGCCAGCAGGTCGGGCGAGCGGAACATCACCAGCGCGTCGTCGCCGCTCAGCCGCTCCCCCGCGGCGTACTTCTCGGCGACGCGCCGAAGCGCCGGGTCCGCTACGCCCGCCGGGTCGGGACAGGCGATGAAGTCGGCCACCTTGTCAGCCCGTGAACTTGCGGACGGCGAGTGACACGTTGTGTCCGCCGAATCCGAAGCTGTTGCTGATGGCGGCGCTCACTTCGCGGCGCACTGGGGCGTTGGGAGTGTAGTTCAGATCGCACTCCGGATCGGGCGTCTCGTAGTTGATGGTCGGCGGGATGATGCCTTCCCGGATCGCGAGCGTGCTGATGATGAACTCGACCGCGCCCGCGGCGCCGAGCATGTGGCCGGTGGACGACTTGGTGGAGCTGACGTTGATCCCCGCGGCGTGCTCCCCGAAGACCGCCTTGATCGCGCGGGTCTCGTTGAGATCGTTGGCCGGAGTCGAAGTGCCGTGCGCGTTGATGTACTGGATGTCGGCCGGCGTGAGCCCGCCGTCGTTCAGCGCGCGCTTCATCGCCCGCTGGGCGCCCTCCCCGTCGGGCGCGGGCGCGGTGAGGTGATACGCGTCGCCAGTCGCGCCGTAGCCCGCCACCTCGGCGTAGATTCGCGCGCCCCGCTTGAGCGCATGCTCCAGCTCCTCGAGCACGACCACGCCGGCGCCTTCACCCATCACGAATCCGTCGCGCGTCTTGTCGAACGGACGCGAGGCCGTCTCCGGCGACTCGTTTCGCTCCGAGAGCGCCTTCATGTTCGCGAAGCCGGCGATCGCCATCGGCGTCACCGCCGCCTCCGATCCGCCGCAGATCATCACGTCGGCGTCGCCGTACTGGATGGTCCGGAACGCATCACCTATCGCATGAGCCGCGGTCGCGCAAGCCGATACGGTGGCGTAGTTTGGCCCCTTGGCGTTGAACTGCATGGAGACAATGCCGGCCGCGATGTCCGTGATGAACATGGGGATGAAGAACGGGCTGATCTTGCTCGGCCCGCGCTCGCGGTAAACGTCGTGCTGCTCCTCGAAGCTCTTGAGTCCGCCGGTGCCGCTGCCGAGGATGACGCCGATGCGGTCGGGGTCGTAGCCGTTGACGCCGCCCTCGAGCCCCGCATCCTGCATCGCCTGCTTGGACGCCGACACCGCGTACTGCGTGTACGGGTCCGCGCGCTTGATCTCCTTGCGATCCATGTACTGCGACGGATCGAAGCCCTTCAGCTCGGCGGCGAACCGGACCGGGAAGCCGGACGCGTCGAACTTGGTGATCGGCGCGGTTCCCGAGGCGCCCTCGACCAGCGCCTGCCACATCGACGGTACATCGTTGCCGACTGGCGTGAGCGCCCCGAGACCGGTAACGACGACACGACGCCTCATTACGCGGGGATCTTCTCGTTCAGATAGGCGAGAGCGTCACCGACCGTGCGGAGCTTCTCGGCGTCCTCGTCGGGGATGTCGATGTTGAACTCCTTCTCGAACTCCATCACCAGCTCGACGATGTCCAAGCTGTCGGCGCCAAGGTCTTCGATGAAGCTCGCTTCGTTCGTCAGCTTCTCGCGCTCGACTCCGAGCTCCTTCTCGATGATGTCCTTGACCTTGTTCGAGTTATCGGCCATCGGTGGTTCCTCTCTTGGTGACTAGTGACTAGTGACTAGTGACTTGCAACAGCGCGTGCAACCGGTGGTTCGGAGTGATTCTGACTGCGAAATATACATACCGGCAGGTGCATTACATGACCATTCCACCGTCTACGACGAACACCTGCCCGGTGATGTAGGACGCGTGCTCCGACGCGAGGAACGCGACCATCGCGGACACGTCCCGCGGCTTGCCCAGCCGCTCCAGCGGGATCATGGCGGTGAGACCCGAGCGGGCGTCGGCGGTCATCGATTCCGTCATCTCGGTCTCGATGAAACCGGGCGCGATGGCGTTCACCAGGACGTTGCGCGAGCCCAGCTCCTTGGCGACGGATTTGGTCAGCGCGATCAGCCCGGCCTTGCTCGCGGCGTAGTTCGCCTGGCCCTTGTTCCCCATCAGACCGACGACGCTGGAGATGTTGATGATGCGGCCCCAGCGGCGCTTCATCATGCCGCGCGAGGCCGCGCGCGTGGCAACGAACGCGCCGCGCAGGTTCGCGTTCAGGACCTCGTCCCAGTCCTCGTCCTTCAGGCGCACGACGATGTTGTCCCGCGTGAGGCCGGCGTTGTTCACCAGGATGTCGATCGGTCCGATCCGCTGCTCGACGTCCGCCACGAGCTTGGCCACCGCCGCGCTGTCCGCCATGTCGGCGGCGAATCCGCCCGCTCCGGCGCCGATAGCCGCGGCCACCTCTTCCGCCCGCGCGAGATTGCGTCCCGTGACGGCGACCCTCGCGCCGCACTGCGCGAGTGTCTGCGCGATGTCGCGGCCGATTCCGCGGGTGCTGCCGGTCACCAGCGCGACTCTGTTGGAAAGGTTTAGCTGCATCATTGGATGGTGGCGAAGAGTTTGTCGATGTCCGCCGGCGTGCCGCACGCGACGGCCCGCGCCCCGTTGACCGCGCGCGAGATGAGGCTGCTCAGCACGTTGCCGGGACCCAGCTCGATCCAGATCGCGTCCGGGTACGCGGCTGCCATGTTCCGCACCTGGTCCGTCCAGCGCACCGGCGCCGTGAGCTGTCGGACCAGCGTCTCGCGCCCGCAGGCAGCGGTCGTGCACGCATCGGCGGTGACGTTGGAGTAGACCGGAAACGCGGGGTCGGAAAATGTCGCCGACTCGATCGCCTGCCGAAGCCCGCTCTCCGCCGGCTTCATCAGCGGCGAGTGGAACGCTCCCGCAACGGTCAGTCGCACCGCGCGCTTGGCGCCGGCCTGCTTGGCGAGCTCCATCGCCCGCTCGACCCCGGCGATCTCGCCGGACACGACGACCTGGGAATCGGAGTTGTAATTGGCGGGCACGACCTCTCCCGCCTCGGAGGCGCGCAGGCAGATTTCCGCGATCGATGAGGACAGCTCGCCGAGGATCGCGGCCATGGCACCGGGGCGCGCGACGCCGGCTTCGTGCATGAGCTCGCCTCGAGTGCGCACTATGCGAACTGCGTCCGCGAGCGTGGTCGACCCGGCGGCGTGATACGCCGTGTGCTCGCCCAGCGAGTGGCCGGCGGCGGCGCTTGCCGCGCCGACGCGCTCCCTCACCAGCTCCCACACTACGGCGCCGTGGGCCAGCAACGCGGGCTGCGCGTTGTGCGTGAACGTCAGCTCGTCGGCCGGCCCATCGAACATTATCCGGCTGAGCGGGGCGCCCAGCGCGTCGTCGACCTCCCGCAGCATCTCCTTCGCGCGCGGGAACGCGTCCGCGAGGTCCTTGGCCATGCCGGGCTTCTGCGAGCCCTGCCCGGGGAAGACGAGAATGACTGCGTTGAGAGCCATTAGCTAGCTGCTGGGTGCCAGCTCAAAACCTCACCACCATCGACGCCCAGGTTAAGCCGGCCCCGAAGGCGACGAGCAGCACCGTGGATCCTTCCTTGATCCGCCCGTTCTCGATCGCCTCGTCTATGGCGATCGGGATCGACGCCGACGACGTGTTGCCGTACCGGTCCACGTTCACGTACACCTTGTCCATGGGAATACCGGCGTGCTTGGCCGTCGCCTCGATGATCCGCGTGTTGGCCTGGTGCGGGATGAGGAGGTCGATGTCGGCGCTGGTGAGGCGGGCGCCGTCGAGCGCGCGATCGGCCGCGTCCGACATCGAGCGTACCGCGTGCTTGAACACTTCCCGTCCCGCCATCTTCACCAGATGGCTGCGGCGCTCGAGCACGTCAGCCGTTATCGGGACTGTCGCTCCGCCCTCGGGCCGGTACAGCAGCTCCGCGAGCGTTCCGTCGCTGCGCATGTACGCCGACAGAATTCCCTTGCCCGTCTTTGCGCGCTTGAGTACCACCGCTCCGGCGCCGTCGCCGAACAGCACGCACGTAGACCGGTCCTGCCAGTCGACGATCGAGCTCAGCTTCTCCGCGCCGATCACGAGCGCGGTCTCGATCACGCCCGACATGATCATCCCTTCGGCCACCGTCATCCCGTACAGCCAACCCGAGCACGCGGCCGACAGATCGAACGCCGACGCGCGCGACGCGCCCAGCGATGCCTGCACGTCCACCGCGGTGGACGGGAGCAGACGATCAGGCGTGGCGGTGGCGAGTATGATCGTGTCGAGCTCGCCCGGGTGGACGCCCGCCCTCTCCATCGCGATGCGTCCCGCGTCCGTCGCCATCGAGCAGGTAGTCTCGCCCTCCCTGGCCAGGTGCCGCTCGACGATCCCCGTGCGCTCGACGATCCACTCGTGCGTGGTGTCTATGCCCATCGCCGGGAAGTCGTAGTTCGTGACGACCGTGGGGGGAATCCCGCGCCCGGTGCCGGCGATCGCCGCGATCGGCCGCTTCACGCTACCGACCCCGCGGCGAGCGCCGCGTTCGCCATGCTCGTCAGCCGCTCGCCGATCAGCGCGTTCATTCCCGAGTCGGCCGCGCGGGCAGCGGCCTTCACCGCGTTCGCGATCGCGCGCGGCGTGGAGTTACCGTGGCAGATCATGCTGATGCCGCGCACGCCGAGCAGCGGGGCGCCGCCGTACTCGGACGCGTCGAAGGTGCGGATCACGTCCTTGAGCTGGCTGCGGTCGATCCCATGCTGCTGCAGCACCTCGAGCACCATCGGCATCACGCCCTCGTAGAACTTGAGCACGACGTTCCCGACGAAGCCGTCGCACACCACGACGTCGATCGGCCCGCGGGCGCACTCGCCATGCGGAATGTCCCGCCCCTCGACGTTCCCGACGAAGTTGAAGCCCGCGGTCGCGAACGCCGCGTTCGCCTCCTTCACGACGGCGTTCCCCTTCTCCGCTTCCTCACCGATGCTCAACAGCCCGACGGCCGGGTTGCTCCTGCCGAGGACGCACTCCGCGTACACGGCGCCGAGCCAGGCGAACTGCAGCAGCTCGCGGGCGGAACAGTCCACGTTCGCGCCCGCGTCGAGCACGACGACGGGCTGGCGGCGCGTGGGGAACGCGGTGGCGATCGCCGGACGAGTGAGCCCCGGATGCAGCTTGAGCAGCATCGCGGACGCGGCCATCTGCGCGCCGGTGTTGCCCGCCGACACGAACGCGTCGGAGCGGGACTCGAGCTGCAGCTTGAGTCCGATCGACATCGAGTTGTTGGGCTTGCCGCGCACCACCGCGCTCGGCTTGTCCGACATCTCGATGACTTCGGGGGCCTCGACGATCTCGATGCGGTCGCGCTGCTTCGCGTCCGCGGCCAGCTCGCCCTTCAGGAGAGAGTCGAGCTCCGCGGAGATGGTGCCGGTGCGCCCGACGAGCTGGATGGCGAGATCGCTGTCGCTCTCGCGCAGAGCCTGGAGCGCGCCGGAGAGAGGTGCACGGGGAGCGAAATCTCCCCCCATGGCGTCCAACGCGATCCGGGCCAACTCAGGCTTCCTTGGCCGCTACCCGCT
>JANLGX010000285.1 GCA_024654005.1 Gemmatimonadaceae bacterium
TGCCCTGTCCTGCCGTAGCCGTGCCCGCGCCTGTATTGCGCACGAGGGCCAGGCAATAACCGCCCGCAGCGCCGGTCGTAGAAACGTAGCACAGCGCCAAGCTGATCGGAATGACATTGACGCCCGAACCCTTGGGATTCCAGACGCCGAACACTTGGGTAGTGTTTGAGTAAATCGGCAGCACCGAGCCGGCGGCGGCGGCGTTGCCGATGAACACGCGGCCCTCGCGCGCGGCCTGATACCACGGCCCGCCGTGCGCGGTATCCACAAGCTGCTGGCGCTGTTCGCCGATGACGGGCAGGTCCGGGCCGCGTCGGCCACTCAAAAACGGGAGCTTTCCAAAGTCCATGATCGTTGCCTTTCTGCCGCTTTCATTTTGGCGGCTATCGGGTTAGTTCAAGCTCGCGGAGCGTCACAAGCTCGTCGAGTTTTTCGTAAATCATCTGGAGCAAAAGAGTCTGTGCGCTTTCCGCTTGCCACGGATAGGTCCATTCATTGCCATCCCACCGCCAGATATTTCCAGTGTCCGTTTCCAGAAAACTAGAACCCGGCGGCAAGTCGGTAGCGAGTGTCGTCGAGCCGTCAACCTGCGAGCCGAGCGACGGCTTGACATCCGTTGACAGGCCGATGAAGCGTTTGATTGATCCTTCGAGATTGGCCATGATTCAACTTCCGGGGGTTACGGGATCGCGTGCGTTGCCGCCGGCTCAACGATGCTGCCTTGGGCAATCGTGTTACAGCCTTGGTTCCTGAGCCACCACGCAGCCGCGCCCAACGAAACTTCGGCATCGTCTTTGTTGTAGCCGAAGTTGCAGTTGTAGCAGACGCCGGTTCCGTCGCTCTTATGCCGCACGCAATAGAGAGCGGTGGTGGTGTCCTCGTTCACGATGGTGCAGTGGCGAATGACGCAACTCACGGCGGCCGCCGTCAGATGATCCACCACGTCGTCACTCGAATCAACGTGAATGAACGTGTTTTCGATGGTTGTATTCGTCGATGTTCCGGCGAACAGAATCGAATTGCTCATCGTGCCGCCAAGACCGCGGAAGTCGCAATTCTTGATCGTCAGATCGGCTACGGTTGTAGCGACCGCGACGTGGATCAGATACTCCAAGTCGGTCGTTGTATCGCGGAGTTGCACGCCGTCCAGCGTGCAGCCGTCACCGGCAGCAGTGATATCAATCGCCTTCGTACACCCACCGGCGAAGCCCGCGACGAGCTTGATGTTCTTGATGGTGATATTGGCCGCGTCAATCTTCAGCGCGCCAGCCGCAGCCGTAGCGGTTATCGTCGGCATCAGGGCTCCGAAGCCAAGCCCAATGATACTGATACCCGCAACGTCGCAGTCGATCGAGTCGGCGGCGGTGATGTTCTCAACATGGCCGGGCATGACATAGATCACGTCGCCCTTACTGGCGGTGCAGAGCGCGACGGCGTAGTCGATCGTCGCCAGCGGAGTATCGGGGCTGCCGCCGCCACCGAGCGCATTCGTTGCAGTCGCGTGGGTTGAGTCAACAAAAAATATGTCGCCGGGATGCTCCAGAAGATCGGCGATAGTAAAGACACCGCCGGGCTGATGACGACTAAATAATGCGGTTCGATTGGCCATTGCAGGGTTCCTTTCGTTGACCTGTGTGAGGCGATGTCAAAATTAGGCAATGCTATCAGCCGTCAAGTTGAGTTTGGCGTGCTTGGGCTTGCGAATGTAGACCACAACCAACTCGTCGG
>JANLGX010000149.1 GCA_024654005.1 Gemmatimonadaceae bacterium
CCTTGATTATATTCGCGCTCGCATCGCCCTACATGAAGGCGATCTTCGACCAGTGCAAGCCTTTCTGAACGATTTTCGCGATACATGTGCCAACAGCACCTTCTTGCAACGGCAATGTTACGCGTCACTCTGTTCGGAAATGGCACTTGCACGGAAGGAGTATATGGACGGGGACCAAATCGATCTGCGCACCAAAGACTTTCAGAAATCATGGGAAATGGGCTACCATGACTTCTTCGCGCTGAGTACTTACAAGGCGCTAGTGGCCGTGGGCGAGAAGACTAAGGGGAAAGATCTGCTCGCCGAATACGTAACCTTGCGAAGGCGCGATCGAGGCCCACTTCTGCCATCGTTGCGAACGCTGGTTCAGGAACTCCGGATCCAGCCTATACCGCTAGCGAGACAGGACGAGGAGGAGTTACCGAACCCGACAGAACCGCAGCTTCGCGGGGCGGGGCATTGATGAATAGCTGCTCAAAGGCGGGGCTTTCAAGCAGGATTTCGCAAATATAAGGGTCGAATTGCTTCCCCTTGAGGCGCATGAACTCAGCCCGGACCTGTCCGGGCGACAGCGCCTGACGGTATGGCCGGTCTGAGAGCATCGCATCGGCCGTATCCGCGAACATGATGATCCTTGACCAGAGCGGGATACGTTCGCCCGCGATGCCATGGGGATACCCAGTCCCATCCCAATTCTCGTGGTGATGCAGTACTGGTAGTACGCAATCCTGTAGATCAGTCAATCGCTGGATTAGTTCCGCACCAAGGCCCGAGTGCGTCTTCATGATCGCGAATTCGTCAGCTGTAAGTTTTCCCGGCTTGCTCAGAATTGGGCCAAAGACTTCATGGATCTTCCCGACATCGTGAAGCAACGCCGCGACATAAATCCGTTCTATCTCTTTCCGGCCGAGGCCTAACATCTCCGCTATGATGCGCGTGTTGGCTGCCACTCGCCGCGAATGGCCCGAGGTGTACGGATCGCGCGCTTCGATCGCAGCGACCATAAGATCGAGCAATTCGCGATTTGTCCTCTGCAGCTGCGCGTTAGTCTTGTACAGCTCGCGCACTCCGAAAAGGGGTATGGCGAGCATCGCGACCCCGATTGGTCCGAACTGCGTGTAAAACCAGGCAAACACAAAAACGAACGGAAGCGCGAGAAGGTCGTAGAGGATCTCGGTGGGGTTATGGGCGGCAATCAACCCCCAGAAGCCGGTACCAGTGCTAAGCGAAACCGCTCCGTAAGCCGCAATCGTGTTTACGATCAGGAACAAGGGCAGCGTCACTGCCACCGCAGGAATGAGAGATTGCGTGTAGTTCAGTACTGACGAGCCGCCGAAGTATCGATAGACGAGGACGCAAACAGCGGCGGACAGGACAAACTGCGAGACGTTGAAAACAATTTTTATCGGACTTTTTCGGGCGAATACCTCGCTAATCGCCATGGCCGAGCCGACCCCGACTAGAGCGGCCCAGTTGGGACTAAGAACGATAGCGGTGAGGAAAGGCAGAAATGCGATTGAGCCGACGGCGGACTTGGACGCCTTGCGATAACCGACCAGCTGGAAGAGGACCCCGAGCACTGCGAAGCTGATCGCGGCCTGCGCCTCCCTCAGTTCCATCCCAGGGAACAACTGGAACACAGCCACTGATAACGCAGCAGCTGAAACGAAAATTGTGGAGACGAAAAATTTGATTCGAGTCATTGCAGTAGCTGAACCCCCGCCCCGATTAATTCCAAACGATCGAATCCCGAAAAGCCGCTGCGAAAAACCCGCAGATAAGCTCAGCCAGAAAACTCACTTCGCGTCACCTCCCAAAGGGTAGTCATACGCAGCGCTCGCTGTCGTATGCTGTCTCGGTTGGCTCCGCTCTTAACGCTTGGCCTCGCCTCGCTCGTACTCCGCTCGTTACCGGGGTCGGGGGTTCCTTTTTCCTCTAGTCGTCTCGACTCTTGAAGGTCACGGGCTCACGCCTGCCGAGCCCACGCGTAATCCAAAGGTCTACCTGTGGTATTCCAGCCAACGGTTCGTCGCGTCCAGGACCGCCAGAACGCTCGCTGTCTCCGCGCTCTCCCTAACCTCGCAAGTCCCCGTCAATATCCTGTTATCCCGGCCCACGTGCGCCGTTACACCCACCACCACTACCGTCCGCTCGAAGATGTCGATGATCTTCACACCCTCGAACACCAGCTTCTTGTCCCCATAGGCCCGCGAGATCGCCAGCAACGTCGCCCGCGCGGCCAGCTCGACCCGCGACCGCTCGCTCTCGACCCCCTCGGCCTCCCCCACAAAAGCGTCCGTACCCTTCCGCAAAGTCACCCGGCAGGTCGTACCCTTGGCCCGGGACCCGCGAACCTCCACGTCTTCGAAGTAAATATGCCGACCAGCCGAAATCCGGCCAGGGATTTCTTGTGTTTCCGTCACCTTGGAGACAGATGACTCCGGCCGGCCGGTCTCGCTCGTGATCGCGACCGAAACCTTCCGGTGATCCACCCGCATCCCCAGATGCGCGATCAATGCGCTCTCGATGTTCCGCACGGTCTGCTTGGCCGGATACTCGGCAGTCGTCAGCACGTGGATCTCGTTGACGGCGCCCGTGTCCCCGGCGACGATCCGCGCGGAAATCACCCCCGGAAGCGTCGAGATGAGATCCTCGGCCCGCTTCAGAGGCAGTACACTGCCGGCGATCGGTGACTGTGGAGAGGTCAAGAAGCTCGTCGTAACGGGATCACCCGCAGCTGGAGAAAAGCCTCACAAAAAAGCGCGCCGCAAAGTTTTTTCCGCGCACGCGCAACCGCAATCCAATATGCGGTTCGATTGGCCGTAGTGCAAGAAAAATCCGACCCGGGAAACGCCTCAGCTCAGCTCGGATTCGACGGCGACGAGACCGTAATCTCGCAGTTTGCGGTACATCGTCCGCTCGCCGATGCCGAGCATCTGCGCCGCCCGCCGACGGTTGCCGCGAGTCTCCTTGAGCGCCGCCTCGATCGCCGCCCGCTCGATCTCGGCCATGGTCATCCCCGGCTCGATCGTCACGGCGTTGGGCGGGGGCGGCTGGTCCTGTGGCTCGATGGCGCTCGCGATCTGGTGGAAGCGCTCCGGCCCGGCGATCTCGCGCAGCCCGCCGTCGCCCTGGTCGTCCACCCGCCGGCGCAGCTCCTCCATCTGGAGCTTGAGCTCGACCAGGCTTCGCAGGATGAACTCGAGCTCCCTGCCATGGGCAGCCTCGGTGTCGCGCACCACCGGGCCCACGTGCACGGGAAGAAATCTCGCCACCCCGCCCTCGCGGATCTGCCGGGGAATGTCCTGCGGGCCGATCTCCCGGCCGGGCGCCAGCACCACCATGCTCTCGATGAGGTTCCGCAGCTCCCGCACGTTCCCCGGCCACGGATACTCCACCAGGAGCTGCATCGCCTCCGCCGAGATGCCGTGGAACGGGCGCTCGTGCCGCTCGGAGAACTCGCGGATGAACCGCCTGACCAACAGCACGACGTCCTCGCGCCGCTCCCGCAGCGGCGGCAGGTAAATGCTGAGCACGTTGAGCCGGTAGTACAGGTCCGGGCGGAACAGCCCTTCCTCGACCCGCTGCCGCAGCGGCTGGTTGGTCGCGCTCACGACGCGCACGTTGACCGGGATCGTGGCGCTGCCGCCGAGCCGGGTGATCTCCCGCTCCTCGAGGACGCGGAGGAGCTTGACCTGCGTGGCGACGGGCATGTCGCCGATCTCGTCGAGGAACAGCGTCCCGGTGTTGGCCAGCTCGAACCGCCCGATCCTGCGCTCGGCGGCGCCGGTGAACGCGCCCTTTTCGTGGCCGAACAGCTCGCTCTCGAGCAGCGTCTCCGGCAGCGCGCTCACGTTCACGGCGATGAACGGCTTGGATCGGCGCGGGCTCAGCCGGTGGATGGCGCGCGCGACCAGCTCCTTTCCGGTGCCGCTCTCGCCTTCGATGAGCACGGTGCTCGAGACAGGCGCCATCTGCTCGACCTTCACCAGCACCTCGCGGATCGCCTCCGACTCGCCGTACAGCCCGGTCTCCTCGGCAAGCCGTACGCGGTCCAAGTGCCGGCGCACGACGCCGAACAGCTCTTCGGGGGAGATCGGCTTGGTGTACACTGCCGAGAAGCCGGCGGCGCGGAGGCGGTTCTCGAGATTGCTGTCGGCGATGTCGGCGAGGCCGATCACGGCGACGCCGCTCCAGAGCTGCTCCTTGGCGGTGTGCAGGTTCATGGGCTCGGCGAGGCCGCCCGTGAACACGATGAGGTCGGGCTTCTCCCGCTCTATCTCCCTCGCCATGTCGTCCATCGGCGACACCATCGCGGTTTCGACGTCGCTCTCTTCCAGCAATGCGTTCAGGCGGACTGCGGTCTCGATGTCCGCCAGCGTTATGAGGACTTTCATCGCGCGCGGTCGGACGCGGCGGCGCATGTCCCCCGGTCGTCGCTACGCGAGCAAACCCGGCAAACCTGTCTAGGTGTCCTCCAGTGGTCGCTACGCGAGCAAACTACGCTCGCTAACACGCGACCTTGGAGGACACCCAGACAGGTTTGCCTCCCCTCCCAAAAGGCGGTCATCAGGAGCGGTCGTGGATTGCGGAACCGCGGAGGACGTCGCACGCGTGGACGACGATCGGGTCGAGCGCGGACAGGGCGTCGCGGACACCGTTGGGCGAGCCCGGGAGATTCACGATCAAAGTTTTGTTGCGCGCGCCCGCAAGACCGCGAGAGAGTGCCGCGCGTGGAAAGCTCTCGAGCGATAGCGCTCTGATTCGCTCGGCGATGCCGGGCGCTTCGCGCTCGATCACGACGCGAGTCGCTTCGGGCGTCACATCGGTGGGACTGAGGCCGGTGCCGCCGGTCGTGAGAATCAGGTCGGCGCTGTCGGAGTCGCACCACTCCACGAGACAGGCGATGATCGCGGCGCCGTCGTCGGACACGAGCTCGCGCGCGGCGAGCGTGTGCTTGCCGGCGTTGATCCAATCGACGATCGCGTCGCCGGAAGCATCGGCGCCGGTGCCCGCGGCGCGGGACGTGGAGATCGTGAGGACCGCGACGCGCACCGCGCTACAGGTGCGTGCCGTGCTTGTAGAACGGCAGCTTCTGAACGGTTCCCTCTACGCGGCGGCCGCGGATCTCGACTTCGACCTTGGATCCTTCCGCCGCGCCGTCGGGCGGCAGGTAAGCCGTAGCGATCGGGACGTTGAGCGTAGGACTCATGGTCCCGCTGCGCACCACGTCCACCTGCTCCCCCTCGTAGAACACGGGATAGCCGTGCCGCGCGACGACGCGGTCGTGCAGCGTGAATCCGGCGAGTTTGCGCGGGATCCCGTCGCTCTTCTGCTTGAGCAGGACGTCGCGGCCGACGAAACCGCTCTTTTTCAACTTGACGAGCCAGCCGAGGTTGGCCTCGAGCGGCGTGACGGTGTCGTCGATGTCGTTGCCGTACAGCGCCATCCCCATCTCGAGCCGGAGCGTGTCGCGCGCGCCGAGTCCGGCCGGAGTGACCGCGCCCGTTTTCATGAGCGCGTCCCAGATCGCGGGCCCGTGCTCGTTGCGGAAGTACAGCTCGAACCCGTCTTCCCCGGTGTAGCCGGTGCGCGAGACCGTGACGTGCCGCACGCCGCCGACGGTGCACTTGTCGAACCAGTAGTACTTGATCTTCGACAGGTCGGCGTCGGTGAGCGGTGCGAGAATCTCCGCGGCGCGCGGGCCCTGCAGCGCGAGCAGCGCGGTCGCGTCGCTGACGTCTTCGATCACGCACTCGAACGACGCGCTGTACTTGCCGATGTGCGCGAGATCCTTCGCCGCGTTCGACGCGTTCACGACCAGCATGTAGTGGTCCTCGGCGCGGTACACCAGGCAGTCGTCTTCGATCGTGCCGCGCTCGTTGAGGATCGTCGAATACTGCACCTGGCCGACCTCGAGCGCGCCGACGTCGTTCGTCGTGACGTAGTTCAGGAAGTCGCAGGCTTCCTTCCCGCGCACGATGAACTCGCCCATGTGGCTGACGTCGAACAGGCCGCACGCGGTGCGCACCGCCTTGTGCTCGGCGGTGATCCCGGCCGGGTACTGGATCGGCATGACGTAGCCCGCGAACGGCACCATCTTGGCGCCGAGGGCCACGTGGATGTCGTGGAACGGGGTGCGCTGCGGCTCGGGGGCGGGCCGGTTGGGCGGCGGGGTGTCGAGGGCGTTCGGGGGTGGCGGAGTGGGTGCGCCGGGGGTTGGGGAGGCCATTAGTCCAAATATACGCCGTGGGTCTAGGCCATTTCTGCCATTTCGGCGGGGACTATGCCGATCCGGGCTGGGGGATTCGTGCCGGTGATCGTGCTAGGGGCTTAGCTGCCAGAGCTTGGCCGAGCCGTCCTCGCTGCTGGTCGCGAGCCATCGGCCGTCGGGGCTGAAGGCGACGGAAAAGACATCATCCGCATGCCCGGTGAGCACCTGCAGCAGCTTTC
The DNA here is from genome assembly GCA_024654005.1 of Gemmatimonadaceae bacterium. Classification (GTDB taxonomy): domain Bacteria; phylum Gemmatimonadota; class Gemmatimonadetes; order Gemmatimonadales; family Gemmatimonadaceae; genus JACDCY01. The sequence continues at coordinate 6,454 of JANLGX010000149.1, forward strand.
CATCGCGCATGCGCCAGAGACGCACGGTTTTTCCGCGCGGAGACCGGCGTGGACCGATGAGCTGCTTCCAGAGCGTGGCGAGCGCTCCCTGTCCGCGCCCCGCGCTCGCAAGCCACCGCCCATCGGGACTGAAGGCGACGGAATAGACGTGGTCGGTCCCACCGGTGAGCGTGCGCACGAGCTGCCCGGTATCGAGCCGCCAAAGCTTGATCGATGCGTCATCGCTTCCGGTGGCGAGCCATCTTCCGTCCGCGCTCACCGCAATGCCGACCACAGCTTGTGTGTGTCCGATCAGAGCACGACGGGCGGTCCCGGTGGTGACGTCCCACAGGCGTACCGAGTGATCGAAGCTGCCCGACGCGAGCGTGCGGCCGTCGGGCGTGAACGCTACCGACCACACGTTGCGCTGATGTCCGCGCAGCACGCGCTCGATCGTGCCGTCCGCGACACGCCAGATGCGGATGACCGAGTCCTCGCCGGCGCTGGCGATCCGGCTTCCGTCGCGCGTGACGGCGACGGTCCACGCCGTTCCGCGGTGACCGATGAGCGTTCGACTCAGTGTACCGTCGGCAATACGCCAGATGCGCACGTTCCCGTCGTATGCGCTGGTGATGACGGATCTGTTGTCCGGGCTGAAAACAGCCGCGGTGACCGGGCCTGGATGGTTCAGCGTAGCGGCCAGGGATCCCTCGGGGATCCGCCAGAGCTTGACTGTGCCGTCGACACTCGTCGTGGCGAGAAGCCGGCCGTCCGGGCTGAATGCGATCCTTCGCCCCGGCCCGGAGTGGGCGAGAGTCCTGTACTCGGCTGCGTGCACCGTATCCGCGGTGCGCGCCGGTTGCGCGGTGCTCGACACGGGACTGAAAGACAGCGCAGCCGCCAGGACACATTTTTGGAAGAGTGGCATGCTCGCCGTACGTGCGCTGGCGCGAGTGGTTTCGCCGATGCAACGTCCCGTTTTCGAATCGGCGATGCAATTTTTCACGCCCTGCGATCCGAAAACCCGGCTCCAAAGCAGCAACGGAAGCTGACTTACGTACCGTCCAACGATCCACGCCAGCCGCCGCGCGCAGGCTATGCCAGCTCGGCCAGCGCGGTCTCGATCTCTTCGGCGTGCCCCCGCGGCTTCACGTCGCGGAAGATCTTCGCGATCAGCCCGTCGCGGCCGATGATGAACGTCGTGCGCTTCACGCCGAGGAACTCGCGGCCCGCGAACTTCTTGGGCTTCCACACGCCGTATCGCTCTGCGATGTGGTGGCCCTTGTCCACGATCAGCGTGAACGGCAGGTCGTACTTCTTCTTGAACTTCTGATGCGACGCGGCGGAATCCGGACTGATCCCGAGGACTACGGCGTCAGTCGCAGTGATGCTCGAGTGCGCGTCGCGCAACTCGCACGACTCGATGGTGCACCCCGGCGTGTCGTCCTTGGGATAGAAATACAGCACCACGCGCTTCCCCCGGAGCGTGTTCAGCGCCAACGGCACGCCTTCGTCGGTCTCAGCAGTGAAGTCCGGCGCCTCGTCCCCTTCCTTTAGCGCGTCCGCCGGCGGCGGATTCTCCCTGGGCTCCGTCATATCAGCTGTTCTCCTCCCATCAGCACAGCCATGATCGCCTTCTGCGCGTGCAGCCGGTTCTCGGCTTCGTCCCAGACGCGCGACTGCGGCCCGTCTATCACCTCCGCCGCAACTTCCTCGCCGCGGTGCGCGGGGAGGCAGTGCAGGAAGATCGCGCTCTCGTCCGCCCGCTTCATCAGAACGGAATCAACCTGGTAGCCCGCGAACGCCTTCTCGCGCTCCGCCTGCTCTTCTTCCTGCCCCATCGACGCCCACACGTCGGTGTTCACGACGTGCGCGCCCTTCGCCGCCTCGGCGGGATCGCGCACGACGCGCGCGTGCTCGCCCGCGGCCGCGAGGATCGCCGGATCCGGGTCATAGCCCTCCGGGCACGCGAGCACGAGCTCGAAGCCGAGCACGCCCGCCGCTTCGATCCAGGAGTTCGCCATGTTGTTGCCGTCGCCGATCCACGCGACCTTCTTCCCCGCGATGTCGCCGAAGTGCTGCCGCATCGTGAGAATGTCCGCCAGAATCTGGCACGGATGCGACAAGTCTGTGAGGCCGTTGATCACCGGCACGTCGGCGAACTTCGCCAGCTCCTCGACCTCCGCGTGCGCGAAGGTGCGGATCATGATTCCGTCCACGTAGCGCGAGAGCACGCGCGCGGTGTCCGCGATCGGCTCGCCCCTGCCGAGCTGCACGTCGCGCGGCGAGAGGAAGAGCCCGTGCCCGCCGAGCTGCCAGGTGCCGACCTCGAACGACACGCGGGTGCGGGTCGAGGCCTTCATGAAGATCATCGCGAGCGACTTTCCGCTGAGCGGCTTCTCGCGGTAGTGGCCCGCGCGCATCCGGTCGGCGAGCGCGAACAGCTGCGCCAGCTCGGCGGCGGAAAAGTCCGTAATCGCGAGAAAGTCGCGGTGGACGCGTTCTTTCATTGGATAGGGTAGGAGCGCGGGATGGGTACCGTTCGCGGGAGCGTGTTAGCCGAAGGCGTAGCTCCAGCGAACGGTGCCCATTCCGCGCGACGAGGCATACGCATCAGAGAATATACCGCCGCAAGTCCTCGTCCTCGGCGATGGTCTTGAGCCGCTCGCGTACCGCCGCGGCGTCGATCTTCACCGGCGCGTCGCCCCGGTCCGGCAACTCGTACAGCACGTCCTCGAGCAGCGTCGTCATGATCGTG
>JANLGX010000287.1 GCA_024654005.1 Gemmatimonadaceae bacterium
CGCGCGCCTTCAGCAGCTCGTGCATCAGCTTCATCATCACCTTGGGATCGTCGTTCACGCCGCGCAGCAGCACGGTCTGACAGCCCAGCGACATGCCGGCCTTCGACAGCCTGTCCAGCGCGGCCACGGCGACGGGCCCCACTTCGTCCAGAGGGCCATTAAGTGCGTGGCCGAGGCCTTCCCGAGCATCAAATTGAAATATCGGGCTAGTTACTTTAATTTGATGCCGGGAATTTAAAGGAGCCCGGATATGCCATCCGCTTGGTCTCTGATGATCCAGGAATGAAGGCCTCATCGAGGGCCGGCCGGCTGATACAGCAGCAGGCGGGGGCTGACGGCTATGCGGCATTCATTCCCGCACCGCTTCCACCGGACCCGCCTCTGGATCTATCGGCCGGACTCGGAGGACTGCTGGAACGGGCAAGCGGGTCGCTGGGCCGGCTCGATGGACTTTCGCGCAGTCTCGATCCGGATCGCCTCCTTTATATGTACGTGCGCAAGGAGGCGGTGCTCTCGAGTCAGATCGAAGGCACGCAATCCACGCTCACCGAGCTGCTCGAGTACGAGAATTCGGAAGCACCCGGGGTTCCCCTCGAAGATGTCCGCGAAGTCTCGCGCTACGTCAGCGCGCTACGGTTCGCCGTAGAACAGCTCGACAACGGCGCTCCATTGAGCCTGCGACTCATTCGCGACACACACGGCGTCCTCATGAGCGGCGGCCGCGGCGGTAAGCAAGCTCCAGGAGAATTCCGGCGCACTCAAAACTGGATCGGCGGTACGCGACCGGGAACGGCGCGTTTTGTCCCGCCTCCGCCGCATGAGCTCATGCGAGTCCTGGGCGATCTGGAGAAATTCATCGGCGAAGGGAATGCGACACCAATAGTCAAAGCGGGTCTGGCACACGCGCAATTCGAGACTATTCACCCCTTCCTGGACGGCAATGGCCGTCTCGGCCGACTGTTAATCACGATGATTCTCTGCGCGGAAGGCGCATTGTCCCAGCCGTTCCTGTACCTGAGTCTCTACTTCAAGCAGCACCGCGACGACTACTACGCGGCATTGCAGCGCGTGCGATCGGATGGCGACTGGGAAGGATGGATGGCCTACTACCTCGAAGGCATCGATTGGACGGCCCGGCAAACCACCGAGACAACGATGCAGCTCCTCGATCTGTTCCGATCGGATCGAGAGCGGGTCCTTACCGCGGCACGCGGCAAAGCCATGCTCCGGGTTTACGAACAGCTACAGCAGCGCGTCATCGTGTCGGTGCGCCGAACGGCGGAGCAGCTGGGCATCTCGATTCCGACTGCTACCAGCGCGCTAAAAAGTCTCGAGGAGATGGGAATCGTTCGAGAGATCACGGGACGTACATACGGCCGATTGTTCGCGTATGACCGGCAACTCGAGATACTCAATCGAACCGACGAGCTCAGTGGAGCGACCGCGGAAGAGCCGCGAAGCCGAGAGGACATCTGGCGGGAAGGATTTGAGCGCGGCCGTTAAACTGCGGAACAAGGACAGCACATCGCGAGGCCCGTTCTTACTACTTGAAGTTCGACTTACTCCCCCGACGCCTTCCGCCTTCTCGGCCGGCTCGCCTTCTTCGCCGCGGTCCGCTGCTTCTTCGCGGCGATCTCGATGGGCACAATGTCCGGCGTGCCACTGCCGTCGTACGGCTTGGGCTGCTTGTACGTGAACCGCTGACCCTCGAAGTTCCGGAAGATCACCTCGTCGTCATTGATCTCCTCGACGTACTCAGGAAGCAGCGGCACCTTGCCCCCGCCACCGGGCGCGTCGATCACGAACTGCGGAACCGCCAAGCCGCTCGTCCACCCGCGCAGCGCCTGGATGATCTCCAAACCCTTCTGCACGGTCGTCCGGAAGTGCTCGCCGCCGGCG
>JANLGX010000288.1 GCA_024654005.1 Gemmatimonadaceae bacterium
CAGCAGCGCCGGGCGCGCAGGGGACGGCTCGTCGAGCGGTAGCCGATCCTGCTGGTGTTTGAGAATGTGCTCGACGGTGCGATAGCTGTAGGAGCGGAGCCGTTCGGCGCGGTGACAGGCCGCGTCGAGCCGGTCCAGCCCATGGATGCGGCCCAGGCGCATCAGCCCGAGGCAGGCGCGATACCCCTGTTCGGGATGCGGTCGGCGTTCCAGAATGCCGGCGACGAGTCGGCCGGTCGCCGGACCGGTCTGATCGGCCCAGCCGATCAGGCGCGAGGGCGTCCATTCCGCGTGTGCCCGGTGCGCCCGCGGCATATGGGCCACGTCCGTCGCATACCGGCCCCGGCCGGAGAGCCGCGCATGCGATGCCACACGGCGCCCGGTCAAGAAGACTTCCAGCGTGGTCTGCGTGAGCCGCGCCTCGACGCGCGCATGCACGAGTTGATACGGCACGCTGTACCAGTTGCGCTCGACCTCGACGTGATAGTCGATATTAAATGTGGTCGACCACATTTAATATCTTCTGTGGCGTTCCCCGTTATGTGGCGCACCCCGCGTGCATGAGCGTCTCCGGCGGTGTGAATCAAGACGATTCGCCACATAAGTGATCGCGCGCATGATCGGATCTTTCACCTTTGAAAAGGAGATTCGAATCATGTTTGACCAGCTGTTCTCCCGTCCGCGTGCTGTGGAGCAGTATCTGCACGCACCCTTGTTGGAACCCCGACTGCAGTATCTGCGCTGGTGCGCGGCGCAAGGCGCGACGAGCGCGACCTTGAGAAACATCGCCGTCTATCAACGGGCGATCATTCGGTCGATTGATCTGCAAGGCGCAGGGAAGGTACGCCCGGAGCAGATTCACGCCGCTGCTGATCACTGGATCTCGCGAAAACCGGCGCACTACGCGCAGACAGATGGACAGGCGTCGCGAGTCGGCTTCGTGTCAACGGCGATGCGATGGCTCGGGTTCTTGGACCGCCTGGAAAGGCCACAGACAGCTGGGCACCCCGGCGCCGCATTCGTCGCTGACTTCGCCGAGTACATGCGGTCCGAACGAGGACTGTCTCCGCTCACCATCTACACGCGATGCAACAGAATCGAGGAGTTTCTCACCCGGTTCTGCCCGGACACACAGGCGTTGCGGCAGGTGACGATGGTGGAGATCGATCAGGCGATCGCTCAGAAAGGCACACGGGATGGCTGCACACGCGCATCGATCCGTACGTATGCCTACATCCTCCGCTCGTTCTTCCGGTATGCGGAAACCCGAGGCTGGTGCGCACCCGACTTGGCGGGGGGCATTCTGCCACCTCGTGTCTATACGGGCGAGCAATTGCCGGCAGGACCGACGTGGGATCAGGTCCAGCAATTGTGCGCCGGCGCCGAGGGTAACGCGCGAGCGCAGCTGCGGGACCGAGCGATGCTCCTTCTCTTCGCGGTCTACGGATTGCGGGTGGGCGAGGTGCGTCGGTTGCGACTCGAGGATCTCGATTGGGACGCCGAGGCGATCCATGTCACGCGGTCAAAACAGCAGCGGCGGATTCACACGTACCCGCTCGTCCATGGGGTTGGGGACGCCATCCTCCAGTACCTGAAGACCGGACGGCCGCGAACCGCGGCCCGGCAGATCTTCCTGTCGCTGAAGGCTCCGATTCGTCCCCTCGGCAATAGCGCGCTCTGGCAGATTGTCCATCGCCGGTTACGGCCGCTCGGTCTCTCCCTCGCCCATCAGGGCCCTCACGCGTTGCGGCATGCGTGCGCCACCCACCTGCTCAACCAAGGCCTGTCGATGAAGCACATTGGCGATCACCTTGGCCATCGGAATCTGGCGGCGACGAGTCAGTACGCGAAGGTGGATCTCGTGGGTCTCAGGCAGGTCGCGGACTTCGACCTCACGGGGCTCCTATGACGACCACCCACGAGGCCGTCACCCAGTACGTCGTCTACCGGCAAGCCGCCGGGGCGGATTTTCGTGCGACTGCGCGATTGCTGGACGCGTTTTGTCGTGCCGTCGGTCCAGACGTCGCGATCACCGCCATTCCGGTTGAGCGAGTTCGCGCCTTCGTCGACGGCCGCGGGCCGGTGACGCGCTACTGGCACCGGAAGCAATCGACGCTGCGTGGATTCTATCGCTATGCCGTGAGTCACCGACTCGTCGCGCACGCTCCGCTGTCGTCAATCATCCCGAAACAACCACCGTCGTTTGTGCCGTATCTCTTTACGCGTGACGAAGTGCGCCGCCTGTTGGAGGCGACGGACCGCTATCGGCGTGGTCGATTTCACCTCGAACCCCACACGTTTCGAGCGCTCCTGTTGCTGCTGTACGGAGCGGGCTTGCGCATCGGCGAAGCGCTCCGCTTGACGCTCGCCGACGTCGATCTGCCGGCGGCACTACTGACCATTCGCGACACGAAATTCTACAAGACGCGGTTGGTGCCGATCGGTCCAGATCTCTGTGGCGCGTTGCGCCACTATGCCGAGCGACGGGCGGGAGGCCACGCCTTATGGGCACCCGAGTCGGCATTCCTCGTCGATCGCAAGGGTCTGCCGTTGCGGGACGGAACGGTGCGGCAGGCATTCGCGCAATTACGTCGGTGCGCCGGGATCAGCCGCACGGATGGGGCGCAGTATCAGCCGCGCCTGCATGACTTCCGACATGCCTTTGCGGGGCACCGTTTGACGGCGTGGTACCGAGCCGGTGCGGACGTGCAACGACTCCTCCCGCAGCTCTCGACCTACCTCGGCCATGTCAGCATCGCCGCCACGCAGGTGTATCTCACCATGACGCCGGAGCTGCTCCGAGAAGCGTGCATCCGCTTCGGGCACTATGCCGACTTGGAGGGCGCTCATGCGCGATGACACGACGCTCGGGCCCTGGATCCGGCGCTTTCTGTTGGAGCATCTGGTCCATGAGCGAAACTTCGCGCGCAACACGCAGCGGAGCTACCGTGACACGCTGGCGCTCCTGGTGCCGTTCCTCGGCGGAGACGCACACACGCCAGTCGATCGCCTGATGATCCTTGACGTCACGGCGGATCGGGTGCGGCAGTTTCTGCGCTACATCGAAGAGACCCGGCGCTGCGCCACGGCGACTCGCAACCAGCGGTTGGCCGCGCTCCACGCGCTCGCGCGCTTTGTCGGCGAGCGCAGTCCGGAGCATCTCGAGTGGGCAGGGCAGATTCGGAGCATTCCCTTCAAGAAGTGCGGCCAGACGCCCGTCACCTATCTGGAGAAGTCGGAGATGGACGCGTTGCTGGCCTCACCCGACCAGGACACCTCGCAAGGACGACGCGATCACGCCATCCTCTTGTTTCTCTATAACACCGGCGCTCGCGCCGATGAAGCCGCGCAGATCACGGTCGCCGATCTCCAACTGGGGCACGTGCCCGGCAGCGGCTATGCCGCGGTGAAGATTCGAGGGAAGGGAAACAAAGTGCGCCACTGTCCGCTGTGGCCGCAGACCGCCACGGAACTGAACGCCCTCGTCGCTGGCCGCACGGATACGGCACGGGTCTTTCTCAATCGCCGCGGTCAACCGGTCACGCGCTTCGGCATTCACGCGCTCGTGGAACGCCATATCCACAAAGTACGTACTCACATGCCGTCGCTCACGGCCAAGCGGGTCAGTCCCCATTCGATTCGCCATACCACGGCGACGCATTTGCTGCGGGCCGGCGTCGACATCAACACCATCCGCGCCTGGCTCGGGCATGTCTCGCTCACGACGACGAACATCTATGCAGAAGTCGACCTCGAGATGAAAGCAAGAGCGCTGGCGCTCTGCCAGGTCGTGGAGGCGGGGCCGTCGAAGCGTTGGCGCGAAGACAAAGGGCTGATGGCGTTCTTACACGCGTTGTAGGTCTCGCACTTATGTGGCCGTCGAACCCCTCGCCGGCAGTATTCATCGCGACGAAATGGCCGACGGCCACATAACGGGGAACGCCACAGAAGATATTCACGCGACACGGTTTCCAGGTCGCCAGCTCGTACCGCGTGGGCGGCAGCGGCCGCAGCCGCGGCCGATCGAGTTGCTCGAAGAGCGTGCGGCGGCTCACGCCCACGCCCTGCATCGGCCGGGCATTGATGGTCTCGAGGCACGTGCGGATTGCGGCGTTCAAGTCCCCGAGCGTGAAGAACGTCTGGTGCCGCAGCACCGCGAGGATCCACCGCTGGGCGATCTGCACACTGACTTCGACCTTCGGTTTGTCTTTCGGATGCGCCGCGCGGGCCGGCAGAACGATGGCGCCGTAGTGGTGGGCCAGCTCGGCATACGTCCGGTTGATCTCCGGCTCGTAGTAATTCGCCGTGGTCACACCGCTCTTCAGAT
>JANLGX010000289.1 GCA_024654005.1 Gemmatimonadaceae bacterium
ACGTGCTGCGCGTCGATGGGGAACCCGTAGCGCGCGGACAGCTCGCGAACGAGTCGCGCGCCCTCCGCGTACTGCGCGTCCGTGAATGTGTTGGCCCACGCCTCGCCACCGACGAACTCGATGCCGACCGTTCGGAGGTTGGCGAAGAAGTCCCCGGCGTGATAGGCCGTGTCCGCTTCGGGGAGGACGGGGATACGGGTGCCGTCGCGGTCGATGATGTAGTGCGCCGAGACGCGGCTCTGCATGTTGCGGAAGTGCGCGAGGGCGGACCCGGCCGTCCCGGTGGTCCAGTGACACACCGCGCCCTCGACCACCTCGCCGTCACGGCCTTCGAACCAGTTGGTCTCGGGGATGGTCACGGCCACTACCGCCAGCACGTCCGGCCGGGGAAGGTCAGCGCCCGCCCATCGGCATAGCGGCGCACCTCAGACCCGTTCTCGCAGGTGCGATAGGCCGTGCCGCTATCCACGAACGCCCCGCCGGGGAAGCGCGCCCGGACATCGAACTCCGCGTCGGTCGTGAAGGGCTTCGCTCCAGCACCGCTCGCCAGCGTCACGCCCATCGCCAGCCCCAGCACGAGTGCCAGCGCGACCGCGATGAGGATGAGTGCGGTCTTCACTCACTGACCCGGACCCGGAGGCTTGATGCCGAGGAACGCCGCGACGGCGACGATGACCCCGCCGGCAAAGGTCCCGGCTGCGCCCCAGGTGGCCGCGCGGGGTCCTGCCTTGTCGATGGAGTCGAGGCGCGTCTCCACCCGTGCGAGGCGGATGTCCACCTTGACCACGGCATCGGCGGCGGCGGATGCGGCGTCGTGGGCGGCGAGCGCAGCGGTGTGGGCTGCTGCCGCCGCGCTCACGGCGGCCCGCGAGTGTGCCTCCGCCTGCTTCTCGGCCGCGTCGAACTTTTCTTCCAAGTAGTCGTGGAGGGGGATGTGGATGTCGTTCATGGCAAAGTCTCCTTCGGGAGAACGGGGATCTCGCCGTGCGTCTCGCTCATCTACCGCTTCCTCATGAGGGCGCCGAACGCCAGAACCCCGAGGAACAAGAACACGACATCGGGTATCTGGGTATCCACTAGCCGCCCCTCAGCGGGGGGTCGTTGTCCTTGAAGCCGAGAGCACGCAGCGTGGCCGCATCCGCTGGCGTGCCAGTAAGCCGATGACGAGCGTGCTCGCCGACAGCGATCTTTAGCGCGGCCTGCTTCGCGACGTCGATGTCAGGAGCGCGACGGAGTAGGGTGCGATGTCCGGTGGGACAGTCGGTATCCGCACACGCCTCATACAGAACGATGACTACGAACCGCGAGCCATCGGGACGGAGAGATGTGTTGACGTAGCCGTCCTGGCCCGCAGGGTCTACCCGAAGCCGAAGCCCCGTCGCCGCCTCGGCAGCGTCGCAGATAGCGGAGGCGTCCCTGGTCCCATCGGCGATGAACTCGTATACGCGCAGGGGCTTGCCGTGTGCCTCGTGGTAGGGGTTGGAGCCAGTTCTGATCCTCATTTATGTCGCCCTCGTGAGCATCATTTTTCGATACACGAAGGTTGAAGTCCCACCGCCGGCCGCGTTGTATTGCATCTTCACGGTGTGGCTTGCGGCGGTCTGGTTGAGGAACTGGGTGACGAAGGCCATCGTCCTGTAACTCGCGCCGACATGGATATCGTTGTTCGTGCCGTCCGCCAGAGAGGTCCCGACCGCGTCGAGTTTCGGCGCGACCTGATGGCTTGCCCCAGCCGTGTCATTCCGCGCATCGCACGTTCCACTGGCGTAGAGGTCGTCATTCAGGTCGGCGGTCATGGTGACGCTCGGGCCGGCCGAGGCGAGGTCGGTGAACGTCGCGGATGTTGTCGTTTCTGCCGTGTCCACTCGCGCCCATCCGACCTCCTTGACGACATTTGTGGCCGTGGGCGCTGCCCACGTCCCATCCTCGCGGTGGTACTTCGCTGTCGCGGAGGGTGCGGTGCTGGCCGCAAGGGTGGCGGTGCCGGGGTCGATCCCCACCGCGACGGCGGTGAACGCGACTCCGGTCGAAAGGCCGGCGGTCGGAGTGACCGATCCGCTGGACAGCCCGACCGTCGTGACTCCCGCAGCCACGGCAGCAGAGGCCACGCGGCCGTAGAAGGTCGTCGAGTCCTGGAGAATGCGGACTGCTCGCCCAAGGGCGTAGAACCCATTACCGGACGCACCCGTCGTCCCGTCGCCAGAGGAGGTGAAGATGTACCCGGAAGACGTGGGCTCGCAGTTGACCGTGAAGCCCCCGGTCGAGCCAAGGCGGAAGTCCGCGATCCACCCGGCGTTGAACGACGTGCTCCACGCCGAGGCGATGGAGGCCCACGCCTGCGATGAGTTGGAGACGGAGGGGAGTCCTGGCATCACATCACCTCTACGTGGTCGCCTGGATTTGCCATTCGGCGATCAGGCTCTGGGTCGTACTTTTCGACACTGAGATGGACGCGTCGGCGAACAGGTTCGTGGTGGCAGACGTGGATGCGGCATCGAGCAGCGCCGCCGTGACGACGCCGGTCGAGCCGAACGACGTCGTGGTGTAGTAGGCGACGTACCGCTGGTACACCGTGAGATAGGACTGCGCGATGGTCAGCGCCTGCG
>JANLGX010000292.1 GCA_024654005.1 Gemmatimonadaceae bacterium
CAGCACCCGGAGGCCGAACGGCGTCCTATACAATAGAAAGGCGACCACCGGCACCGACGCGAGTCCCATCCACACCAGCGGGTCGCCGAAGCCCGACAACCCGGCCTGGAACCCTTCCACGCGTGGCGAGTTCGACGAGCTGTCGAACAGCAGCATCAGGATCACCTGCGTCAGGCCGATCACGAGCAGGTTCACCGCGATTCCCGACACGACCTGGTCGGCGCGGAAGCGAACAGTGGCGATCCCGTGGAGCAGTCCGAACAGCAATCCGCCCGCCGCACCGGCGAGCACGCCGACCACCGGGCTGCCCGAGTAATAGCTGCCCAGCGTCGCGCTGAACGCGCCGCTCAGCATGAACCCCTCGAGCGTGAGACTCACGATCCCCGCGCGCTCCGCAACGAGTCCGCCGCTGGCAGCGAACAGGTACGGCACGGCGATTCGCAGTGTCTGCGTGATGAAATCGAACGGGTTCATGCCGCCACCGCCTTGCGCGCGTTGCGTAGCGCGCGCTGCACCTCAGGCACCGACGCCGCCATCGCCAGGATCACGATGCCCTGGAGCACCTCCACCATCTGCTTCGGCACGAGCGCGTGGATCGCGAGGCCGCCCTGCGACAGCGTCGCGAAGAAGAACGCCGCCAGCACGACGCCGAACGGGTGATTGCGGCCGACGATGGCGACGGCAATCGCAAGAAATCCCGATCCGCCCGTGAAGCCGTCTTCGTAATAGTGCTTGTAGCCGAGCACGAAGTTCGTGCCGCCGAGCGCCATCGCCTTGATCCAGACGCGACCGACGCGAATTCCGCCGTACTCCGCGGCCTCGGGCTGCAACCCCGTCGCGCGCAGCGCGTAGCCGCCGGGGGTGCGGAAGAGGTACCACCAACACCACACCGCGGCGGCTATCGCGAACAGGAACGTGACGTTCGCCGCGGAGCCGTGGAACGCGGGGATGAACTCGCTGAGCCTCGGGACCGCGCCGGCGCTGATCTCCGCCGTGTGCAGCGTCTCCTCGACGCGGAAGTGCTCGACGAGCAGCCAGTTGAGCAGCGCGAGAATGATGAAGTTCAGCATGATCGTCACGATCACCTCGTGCGCGCCGAACTTCGTCTTGAGCACGCCGGGAATTCCGCCGGTCAGCAATCCGGCAGCGGCGGCGGCGAGCAGACAGAGCGGAACCGCCACCACTCCCGGCGTACCCGCCGGCAAGGAGATCCCCATGAGCGCGGCACCGAACGCGCCGGCCGCGAGCTGGCCTTCCGCGCCGATGTTGAACAAGCCGGCGCGCAACGCCAGCGCGATGCTGAGTCCGGCGAACGTCAGCGTCGTCGTCTTGTACAGAACCTGCGCGAAGCCGTACGAATTTCCCCACGCCCCCTCGATCATGCGGCCGTACACGTGCGCGGGCGATTCGCCGAACAGGAGGATCAGAACATCGCCGAGTATGAGCGCGATGAGCAGCGCGACGATCGGTGGCAGCAGCGCCTCCTCGGCGCGGCGTAGCAGCGACTCGCTCATGCCGCGTCGCGGCTCCCGCCGCCGGTCATGTACGGGCCGAACACTTCGGGCGTCGCCTCGTGCGCGGGGAGCGTGACCGCGAACTTGCCGCGGTACATCACGGCCACTTTGTCCGACAGCGCGAGTACCTCGTTCAGCTCCGCGGACACGAGCAGGATCGCCTTGCCGGTGTCGCGCGCTTCGCGGATCTGCCGGTGAATGAACTCGATCGCGCCGACGTCCACACCACGCGTGGGCTGCGCCGCGAGCAGCACCGTGAACGACCGGCCCATCTCGCGCGCGATGACGACCTTTTGCTGGTTTCCGCCCGACAGCGTCCGCGCCGCCGGCGCCGGGTTGGGCGGTCGGATGTCGAACTTGCCGATCTGCTCGCGCGCATGCTCCTCGATCCGCGCGCCGTCGAGCGACCCCCGCCTCGAGAACTCATCCTGCGCGCCGAGCACGAGGTTCTCGGCGATGGAATACTCGAGGATGAGCCCGCGCCGGTGGCGGTCTTCCGGAACGTGCGCGATGCCCGCTTCTCTGCGCTCTTTCACCGTCGCATGGGTGATGTCGCGGCCGGAGACCGAGACGGACCCGCCGAGAATGTCGCGGAGGCCCGCGATTGCTTCGACGAGCTCGGTCTGCCCGTTCCCTTCGACGCCGGCGATGCCGAGGATCTCGCCCGGACGGATGGCGAACGTGACGCCGTCCACGACGCGCACGCGGCGCGAGTCATTCACGGCGAGATCAGTGACCTCGAGCACCGGGGCACCCGTAGGCGCGATCGCGTGCTCGGTCGTGGCGGCCGCTTTCCCGATCGCCTCGCGAACAGGCGCGGAGAGCACGACGTCGCGGCCGACCATCGCCTTGGCGATCTCGGCCGGAGTCGTCTCCGACGTCTTCATCCGTCCTACGGTCGCGCCCGCTCGCATGACCGTGATCGTCTCGGAGATGTCGATGACCTCGTCCAGGCGGTGCGTGATCAGCACGATCGTGCCGCCGTCGTCGCGCAGCTTTCGCAAAACGGTCCACAGCTCTTGCACGTCCGGCGGAGACAGGACAGCAGTCGGCTCGTCGAGAATGAGAATCGTCGCGCCGCGATACAGGGTCTTGAGGATCTCGACGCGCTGCGCTTCGCCCACCGACAGCTCCGCGATCCGCCGGTCGGCGGGAACGATCAGCCCCGTCTTCTGAATGAGGGCGTTCACGTCGGCGAGCGCGCGCGCGCGATCGAACATCACGCCGCGCTTCGGCTCCAATCCCAGCACCACGTTCTCGGCGACGGTGAGCGTCGGAACGAGCATGAAGTGCTGGTGGACGACTCCCACGCCCGCGGCAATCGCGTCCGTGGTGGACCAACTCGTGACGTCGCGGCCGTTCACTTCCACTGTGCCGGCGTCGGGCTTGATCAGCCCGCCAAGGATCTTCATGAGAGTGGACTTGCCCGCGCCGTTCTCGCCCACGAGCGCGTGGATCTCTCCCGGCGCGACGTCGAGCGAAGCGGCACGGTTGGCGCGGACGGGACCGAACGACTTGTCGATCGCCGCCATCCTGATCGGATGCGCGCTCATCGCGTGGACGGCACCTTGATCCTGCCCGCGATGATGTCCGCCTTGAGCTGCTCCACCCGCTGGCGCGCCGCGTCGGGAATGAGCGCGCGGTTGTTCTCGTCGTACACGTAGCCCACGCCCCCCTCAGCGAGGCCGAAGGAGTACACGCCGCCCTTGAACGTGCCATTCTCGACGCGCGCGATGGCGTCGTACACAGCCGCGTTCACGCCCTTGATCATCGAGGTCAGCACTCTTCCCGGCGCTTCGGCCGATTGATCCGCGTCCACGCCGATCGCAAGCTTGCCGGTCGCGCGCGCGGCCTCGAACAATCCTCCGCCGGTAGCGCCCGAGGCGTGGAAGATGACGTTGACGCCGGACTGGTATTGCGCGAGCGCGAGCTCCTTGCCGCGGCCGGGATTCGCGAACGCTTCCGGCGTGACGCCGGCGTACTGCGCGATCACCGTGCAATCCGGACAGACGTGCTTCACGCCCGCGCGATAGCCGGCCTCGAACTTGTGGATTAGCGGGATGTCCATCCCGCCGATGAAGCCGACGCGCTTGGAATTGCCCACGAGCGCCGCGAGCGCGCCGACGAGAAACGATCCTTCTTCCTCGCGGAACTTGAGCGCGGCGACGTTGGGTGGCGGCGGAATGACGTTCCCGGCTGCGTCGGTGGCGACCGCGAAGTCGACTCCGGCGAATCGGCTGTCGGGGTATTCCCGCGACAGCACGATGAGATCGTCGGTGAAGATGAACCCGATTCCCATGATCAGGTCCATCCCTTCGGCAGCGAGCAGGCGCAGCCCCGCCTCGCGGTCGGCGCCCTCGCCGGGCTCGATGAACCGCACGTCGGCGCCGAGCTGTTGGATGGCGCTATCGGCGCCCATGTACGCGCCGTCGTTGAATGACTTGTCGCCTCGCCCGCCGACGTCGAGCACGATCCCGACCCTGGTCGCGTCGGCGTCCGCTACCGCTTCGGTACCGCGCGGGCTGAACACCAGAAACGCGGCGTGGACGGCGAGCAGGACCGCGACGGTGATCAGGAGCTTGCGCATGGGTGGGTAAGTTTCGTGCGCGTAACGGCGCGGAGCAAGAGCGCGCGGCGGTCCGTGAGCGCGGGTTCTGGTGTGCGGGAGCGTGCCGCAGTGAGCTCCCCAGTCGCGCCTACGCTCGCAAGCCACGCTCGCTAACACGGCGCTTTGGGGAGCCCACCGCGGCACGCTCCCCCATGCCGGGGGGCCGCAGCGGAGTACCCGAGCCCACGGCCCCGCGCACGAAGCGCGCGGACCCGGAGCTAACAGCCAACCGCGCTGTAGATTCCAGCATGCCCGTCGACCGGATCAGAACGCGCTTTCTCGTGGTCGGCAGCGGCGTTGCCGGGCTGCACGCCGCGTGGCGGGCCAGCGAAGTGGATGGCGGCAAGGTGATGGTACTCACCAAGCGGTCCCTGTTCGACAGCGCGAGCGCCTACGCCCAGGGCGGGATTGCCGCCGCGCTCGGCGCCGGGGACTCCACCAAGCTGCACCGCAAGGACACGCTCGCGGCCGGAGCGGCGCTGTGCGACGCGCGCGCGGTGGACGTGCTCGTGGCCGAGGGTCCCGACCGCGTTCGCGAGCTGCAGATCGCGGGCGCCGACTTCGACGTAGGGCCGACTGGAAAGCTCCGGCTCGGAAAGGAAGCCGCGCACTCGCGCCACCGGATCGTCCACGCGCACGGTGACCAGACCGGCGCCGAAGTCGTGCGAACGCTGATTGACCGCGTCAAGCACAGCCCGCAGATCGAAGTCCTCGAGAAGACGCGCGTGCTCGACCTGATCGTGCACGCTGGAGTATGCGCGGGAGTCAGGGCGACCCTGGCGGGACGGCCCGTCGAGATCATCGCCGACGTGACGGTGCTGGCGACCGGCGGCTGCGGCCAGGTCTTCCGGTATACGACCAACCCGGTCGTCGCTACCGGCGACGGCTACGCGATCGCGCGGCGCGCGGGGGTGAAGCTCGCCGACATGGAGTTCGTCCAGTTCCACCCCACGGCGCTCGACACGCCGGAGAACCCGCTCTCGCTGATCTCGGAAGCCGTGCGCGGCGAAGGCGCGACGCTGGTCAACGACAGGGGCCAGCGGTTCATGACGCGGCGGCATCGCCTCGCGGAGCTGGCGCCGCGTGACATAGTGGCGCGCGAGATCTTCCTGCAGCAATCGGAAGGAAGCAGGGTCTGGCTCGACGCGCGCCGCCTCGGAAAGTCGTTCGAGAAGCGCTTCCCCGGGATCTTCGCGCTCTGTCACGCGCGGGGCATCGACCCGCGCGACGAGCTCATTCCGGTGACTCCGGCCGCGCATTACATGATGGGCGGGATCGTCGCCGACCTCGCCGGCTGCTCCAGCCTGCCACGCCTGTATGCGTGCGGCGAGGTATCCAGCACGGGCGTGCACGGGGCCAACCGGCTGGCCTCCAACTCGCTTCTGGAGGGGCTGGTATTCGCCGAGCGCGTCGCGCGCGATATGATAAAGACGGAGCGACTGACCAAGGTGCCCCGGAAGTCGGAGTGGAAGGCACCTCAGCTCCGGGATCGCGGCGCGGCGCAGGTAGCGGCCGACGACGTGCGGCGAGTGATGTGGGAGAAGGCGGGGATCTACCGGTCCGGCCGGGGATTGAAGAAATGTCTGGAGACGCTCGACGCGATCGAGTCGCGGCTGCCGGTCGGAGCCACTGAGGAGGCCAACCTGATCGCGACGGGACGACTGATAGCGGGGGCGGCGTTGCAGAGAAGGGAATCGCGCGGCGGCCATTTCCGCAGCGACTTCCCGCGGCCCAAGCAGAAGTGGCGAGGGAAGCACATCATATGGTAGTGATTGCGGAGCAGGACGTCGCGACGCTGCAGGCGGAGATCAAGGAGCGCGCGCGCGCCAGGAACGCGGTGATCCTCGCGCACAACTACGAGCGGCCCGAAGTGCAGGACGTAGCCGATTACGTCGGCGACTCGCTGGGGCTGAGCCGCGAAGCCGCCCGAACCGAAGCCGACGTGATCGTGTTCTGCGGCGTGCACTTCATGGCCGAGACGGCCAAGATACTGTCGCCGGACAAGACGGTGCTGCTGCCGGATCTCGCCGCGGGGTGCTCGCTCGCGGCGAGCATCGACGCCGAGCAGTTGCGCGCCTGGAAGGCGGAGCATCCGGGCGCCGTGGTCGTGTCGTACGTCAACACGTCCGCGGAAGTGAAGGCGGAGAGCGATTACTGCTGCACGTCTGGCAACGCGGTGGAGGTGATCAACTCCATCCCCGCGGAAAAGGACATCCTCTTCCTGCCGGACATGTTTCTGGGAGCGCACGTGCGGCGGGTGTCGGGACGCGAGAACATCCACGTCTGGATGGGCGAATGCCACGTGCACGCGGGGATCGACCCCGAGCACATCAACCTCACGCGGGCGGCGCACCCCGGCGCCGAATTTCTGATTCATCCCGAGTGCGGCTGCGCGTCGAGCGTCGTCGAGGCGGTGTCGGCCGGCGCGGTCAGCCCCGAGGGAATGCAGATACTCTCGACCGAAGGGATGATCCGCCGGCCGTCGCAATCGCCGGTGGACGAGTTCATCGTCGCGACTGAGGTCGGAATTCTGTACCGGCTGCGGCGGGAGAATCCGACCAAGACATTCTTCGCGGCGAACGAGCGGGCGGTGTGCGCGTACATGAAGGTCACGACGCTGCCGAAGGTGTTTCTGGCGCTGCAGGAGATGCAGCACGAGATCACGGTGCCGCCCCACGTAGCCGCGCGCGCGCGCAAGGCGATCGAGCGCATGATCGCGATCGGCGGACAGACGGCCCTGTCGCCGGTGCCGACGTCCCCGGATCCGGGCGAATAATCGGCGCACGACTCTTGCGCGGCTGATCCGGCATGAGCCCACCGCGCCGCAGCCAGCCGCAGCGTAGGAAGATCACGAGACCCGATGAGGGGGTGATGTTTCCCCTCAACCGGCGGGAGACGACCCAGCTCGTGCGTGCCGCGCTGGAGGAGGACGGCGCGTTCGACGACATAACGACGATCGCGACGGTGGTGTCGGACCGGCGAGCGCACTGCCGCCTGGTGGCCAGGAAGGCGGGCGTGATCGCGGGGCTGCCGCTCGCCGTCGAAGCGTTCCGGCAGCTGAATCCGCGGGTCACGGTGCGTGTCGATGGCGAGGACGGACGCAAGGTGGCTCCCGGATCCGTTTTCGTCGTGCTGAGCGGCAGCGCGCGTGGACTGCTGTCGGCCGAGCGCGTCGCGCTGAACTTTCTCCAGCGCCTGTCGGGGATAGCGACGCTCACCGCCAAGTTCGTCGCGGCGGTGCACGGCACGGGCGCGAAGATACTGGACACGAGAAAGACGACTCCCGGCTGGCGGAGTCTGGAGAAATACGCGGTGCGCGCGGGCGGCGGGACCAATCACAGGATGGACCTCTCCACCGCGATCCTGATAAAGGACAACCACCTGCGCGCGCTGGACGGCGACCTCGAGCTGGCGATCGAGCGGACGCGCGAGCTGGCGCCGCGCGGCACCAAGGTCGAAGTCGAGTGCGACAGGATCGCTCAGGTGCGCGCGGCCGTCGAGGCCGGCGCGGACATCGTTCTGCTCGACAACATGGAGGTGGACGAGATCCGGCGCTGCGTGGAGCTGGTGAACGGACGCGCCATCGTCGAGGCGTCCGGCGGAATCAACCTGACCAACGTTCGGGCGATCGCCAAGACCGGCGTGGACTGGATCTCGGTCGGCGCGCTCACGCACTCCGCGCCCTCGCTGGACCTCGCGCTCGACTTCACTTGACGGCGCGCCGCTCCCGGATCAGGCCTCGAGAATCATCCCTCGGACCTACGCTTCGCTAAGACGGTCCTCGGGATGACCCCCGAGGCCTGATCCTGGCATTGTGCCGAACTCGAGAATCGAGTCCGCGACGAAGTAGCCTTGAGTCGCGCGCCCGCCCGGAGCGGGCGCGACGCGCGTCTCACGGGCAACCGCGGAGGTCACGCCATCGCTGTGCGGGAGCCGCGCAGCCAACGCCAGTGCACGGCGAACAGCACGCCGGCGACCAGCAGCATCAACGTCGACGTCACCAGCGAGCGCAGCGCGCGGTGCCGCACGGCGGCTACGCGCTCCGCGCGCTCCTCGGCGCAGAGCGCCATGAGCACGCTGTCCGCGGGAATGGCCGGCGTGGCGGCCGGACCGTCAGGACGAGTCGGGCCGGTGGTGCGCATCCAGCGCTGCCTGCAGGCCTCGAGCGAGCGCCCACCGAACTCACCGGTGACCTCCCGGGACATCTCCGGCTCCGCGAACTCGAACACGTTGTTCACGATGCTGTTCAGCGAGATGAGGATCGTGATGACTGCGATGAGGCACACCGTGTAGCCGTACACCTGCGGGATCCAGCGCGGTTGGTCCATGATCTCTCCGTGGAAGCGGGCGCGCTCGCCGGCGCGAGTCCCGGAAAGCTAAAGCTACGTGCCCGCCGCGCCCGGGACAGAGGCGCGCGTCACCCCGCGCAGCAGCTCCGCGAGGAGAGCGGGATCCCGCGCGGGCATGTCACACGTGAAGCCGCGGCAGACGTACGCCGTGGCTCCCCCCGCCGCGTCCCGCCCCCGCAGCAGCGCGACCTGGCCCCCGCTCGCCGGGTCGCCGCCGGCGAGAATGAGCGCGGGGACATAAGTGTCGGCGACCGCGCGCGTGAGCTTCCGGAAGTCGTCGCCGGCCGGATCGCCGGCGATCGCGACCTGCACGCCCCCGCGCACCAGCATGTCGGCGACGCCGAGCAGGTGGCCGAACGCGATCGCGTGCTTCGTCATCGCCGTCGCCAGCGGACGAAGCACACGCTCCGCGCGCCCGCGATCGGCCTGATCTCCGGTCAACTCCGCGATGCGGACGCAGAGGTCGGCGGCCAGCGAGCTGCCGGCAGGCACGGCATTGTCCGCGACGTCGCGCGGGCGCGTGATGAGCTTCTCGGCGTCGTGCGCGGTGTCGAAGAACACGCGCGCTTCCTCGTCCCAGAACAGATCCGTGATCACGGCGGAAATCTCGAGCGCGCGGTCGATCCAACGCTCGTCGAAAGTCAGCTCGTACACGGCGATGAAGCCCAGGGCTACCGCCGCGTGATCCTCGAGGAAGCCCGGGATCCGGGTGATCCCGTCCTTCCGCGACCGCAGTACGCGACCGCCGCGAACCATCTCGCGCTGGAGCAGCTCGGCGTTGCGCAAAGCCAGCGTATTGAACTGCTCGTGATCGAAGACGCGGGCCGCTTCCGCAACGGCTCGCAGCATGAGCCCGTTCCATCCGGCGAGAACCTTTTCGTCACGGCCCGGCCAGACGCGGTGCGAGCGGGCTTCGTACAGCACCGTCTTCGCGCCCTCGATGGCTTCGGCGAGCGCGGCTCCCGTCACGCCGAGTCTGGCGGCGAAGGCGGCCGGCTCCGACGGTACGAACAGGATGTTCGCTCCCTCGAAGTTGCCGGTGGGCGTCACGCCGTAATAGGACTTGACCAACGCAGACTCGTCGCCGAGGAGAGCGTCGAGCTCGGCTTCGCTCCACACGTAGAACTTTCCCTCGTGACCCTCGCTGTCCGCGGCGAGCGAGGAATAGAAGCCGCCTTCGGGAGACGTCATCTCGCGCTCGACCCAGGCGATCGTGTCGCACGTCACGCGCTTCACCTCCTCGTCCCTCGTCGCCTGCCACAGGTGGACGCCGAGCCGGAGGAGCAGCGCGTTGTCGTACAGCATCTTCTCGAAGTGCGGCACCAACCACTGGTCGTCGACCGAGTAGCGCGCGAAGCCGCCGCCGATCTGATCGTAGATTCCGCCGCGTGCCATCCGGCGGAAGGAGTTGAGCGCGATGTCGATCGCGTGGCGGCTGTCCGTCCGCGCGCCGTGCCGGAGGAGGAAATCGAGCGCCATCGCCTGGGGAAACTTCGGGGCCGAGTCGAAGCCGCCGTGCGTGGCATCGTATCGCTGGGCGATGCTGCGGTACGCAACCTCCAGCATCTGGACCGTCAGCTCGTCGGCGCGGGTGGATGCCGACGGAGGCCGGTAAATCTGGCGGAGCTGCGCGGCGCTCCTGTTCACGTCCTCGCGGTGCTCGGCGTACGCCCGCGCGACCGACTTGAGGACAGTCGTGAAGGACTGCATCCCGTGCCGGTCGGTCGGCGGGAAGTAGGTACCGCCGTAGAACGGCTCGCCCTCGGGCGTGAGGAACACGGTCATCGGCCAGCCGCCGTGCCCCGTCATCGCCTGCACGGCCTGCATGTAGATGCTGTCGAGGTCGGGGCGCTCCTCGCGATCGACCTTGATGTTCACGAAGTGCTCGTTCATCGCGGCGGCCGTGGCCTCGTCCTCAAAGGACTCATGCGCCATGACGTGACACCAGTGGCACGCGGCGTAGCCGATGCTCAGCAGAATGGGCTTGTCCTCGCGTCTTGCGCGCTCGAGCGCCCCGAGGGACCATGGATGCCAGTCCACGGGGTTGTCGGCGTGCTGGAGGAGGTAGGGACTGGTTTCGTTGGCCAGGAGATTGGGCATCGAGTTTCCGAGGGTTGCATAATGCCTACCACAAGAGCGCTGCGTGCTGCGTGCTGCGTGCTAGCCTGACTCCGAAGCGGTTTCGGCATCGCCATGCACCCTCCAGCTGAATAACTTCAGCGGATGCTGGCAATGATAGCCCTTGGCGGAGCGGTCGGATCGGTCGCGCGGTATCTGCTCGGCGGCGTAGTGCAGCGCACCGCCGGGCTGGCGTTCCCCGTCGGGACTCTGATGGTCAACGTCGGCGGATCGTTCCTCGCGGGCTTCCTGCTGCGGTACTTCATGAACGTACAGACTCACCCATTCCTGCGCGGGGCGCTCATCGTAGGCTTCTGCGGCGGGTTCACCACGTTCTCCGCGTTCACCACGGAGACGCTGGGACTGTTCGAGGGCGGGGAGTACGCGAGGGCGGCGGTGTACGTCGCCGCCAGCGTCACGCTCTCGCTCATGGCGGTGTTCGCGGGCTTCGCGGCGGGCGTCGTCGCCGTTCCACACCACTCACGCTGATGTCCGGCCTTCCGGACGGGGTGCTCCGTGTCTGAAGATCTCACCCGTTACCTGACCGAGAACGACGCGAGGATTCGCGCCGAGCTGTTCGACCTGCTGCGCATCCCGAGTGTGAGCGCGCGCTCGGAGCACAAGGGCGACATGACGCGGACCGCCGAGTGGGTGCGGGACTCGCTCAGCGAGCTCGGCTTTGAGACGAAGATCCATCAGACGAAGGGTCATCCGATCGTCGTCGGCGAGTGGAGAAAAGCTCCCGGCGCGCCGACCGTACTCGTCTACGGCCACTATGACGTGCAGCCGCCCGAGCCGCTCGAGCTGTGGACTTCGCCGCCGTTCGAGCCGACGATCCGGGATGGAAAGATCTTCGCGCGCGGCTCGGTGGACGACAAAGGCCAGTTCTTCCTGCACATCAAGGCGGTGGAGGCGCACCTGAAGACGCGCGGCAAGCTGCCGGTGAACATGGTCTTCCTGATCGAGGGCGAGGAGGAGATCGGGAGCGAGCACCTCGCCGAATTCGTGGACAAGCAGCGCGACCTGCTGAAGGCGGACGCGGTGG
>JANLGX010000293.1 GCA_024654005.1 Gemmatimonadaceae bacterium
CCGACCACTCGAACCACGTCTTATCCTGCGTGAAGATATCCAGCACGACGTTGCTGTCCACGAGTACCGGCTCTCTCACTATCGCCCGCGCGTCAGCGCCATGATTTCGTCCGTGGTCATATCGCCGTCTCCCCGGCCCCGCATGTGTTCTATCAGCTTCTGACCGCGAGTCTGCCGTCCTTTCGCTCGCTGTATCACCGCTTCGTTGCCGCGAATCTTGAATTGGACCTCGGTGTTCGGCAGAAAGCCGAGTCGCTGACGCACCTCGATGGGGATGGTGACCTGCCCTTTGCTCGTAATGCGCATACGCCCCGCCTTGTAAGAGTATTACCAGTAAGAGTAATACCCCCGCTCCAAGCGGCAAGATCCGGAGCGCGCCGGTGCCGGGCGAGAGCTACCTCTGGAGGACTCCGCTGAGCGTTACGATGAGAGCACCGAGCGGGATGATGGTTGCTGTCCAGAACCAAAACATTGTCTTGAACATTCGCCTTTCGACTTCGGCGGTGCATCGCGGCGTTCCAATCCGCGTTACGAATGTCGAGTTGGCCAGTCGTCATGCTGACGAGATCGCCGCCGCGCGCTCCGCTTCGCCCGTCCGGTTCGTGGATGACCCCCCCCGGTCCCGCGGAAACGGCAAAGCGAGAGGCAAAGGAAAAGGTCGCGGGGGCGGTCGGGAAAAACCCTAAACAGACCGCGACGGCCGCGACGCCGGTTGGCGTGGCGGTTGACCGGCTCTACCTTCAACGAAAGCATACTCATGCGCACCCTAATCAAGCCCGCGGCGGCCGCGGTACTGGTCGCCATTTTCGCCCCCTTCCAACTGGCGGCGCAGCAACCGGCTGCCACCGCGCGACCCGCTCAACGCGCCAAGAAGAAAGAAACGGTAAAGGTCGAGCCGTGGCTCGCGGTCGAAGCGGAGCTCGACAACAACGTCTTTCTGCTAACGCCGGCGCGGAAGAGCGCCGTGGACAACCCGTCCGCGGCGGACGCCGCCAGCGGCCGGTTCGCCGGAATGGAAAGCGCGGCCGACGTGATCGTGCAGGCGCGCGGCGGCGTCGGGCTCGAGCTCGACGGCCTGGGTGGAAGAGCGCTGACTCTCTCGCCCGCGATCCAGTACGACTTCTACACGAAGAACGGCGAGCGCAGCAATCTGACCGCTTCCGTCGCGCTCGCGCAGGCGCTCGCCCGCGGGATGCGCACGAAGCTCGAGATGGCGTACACTCCGTCGTACTTCCCCAAGAACTACCTGCTCGACGCCACCGACGCGAACGGTGACGGCCGGATCGCCGCGGAAGAGCGCCGGTACGCGCCCGCGGATTATTCGGCGCTGGACGTCGAGCTCGCGCACCGGCTGCGGCTGAAGAAATCGAGCAAGCGCTCACCGCTCGGCGCGGAGCTGGACCTCGGCGCCGGCTACTACACGCGGTCGTACGACTCGCCGTTCGCCGCCCGCGACGTGAGCGGTCCGACGCTCCGTGCCACGCTCGACCTCGCGCCGGGGGACCGCGTCGACATGACGGCCGGCTACTCGCTCGAGATGCTGTCGTCCGACGAGGCGCAGGAAGTTCTGATTCTCGACGAAATCGATGCGAGCAGCGATCTCAACGGGAACGGAACCGCGACCGATCTCGACGTACGCACGGTGCAACTGGTGGACCGCTCCCGGCGCGAGCACGAGTTTACCCTGGGCGCGCGGTTCGCCGTCGCGCGCAGGACCGATCTTCGCTTCGCCTACGGTCTCCGCCTGCGCGACTATCTGTCGGACCTCCCGCTGGATCTCGCGCACCGCGACCGCCGCGATACGAGACACGAGCTGCGCGGCGAGCTGGCCACCCGGGTCGCGCGCGGCACGCGCTTCACGACGGGCGCGCGCTACGCGCGGCAGACCGCGAACCGGCTGGTGGATTCGGATCTGACCGACGAGGCGGACGACTACACCCGGCTCCGGGCTTTCGCCGGTCTGCGGGTGGAATTCTGAGCTTGGCGAAACGACCCGCGCGCATCGTCTTCGCCGGATACGCGCCGGTTCACTTCGTCTGCTTTCAACCGATCTACCAGCGACTGCGCCGCATGCGCGGCGTGGACGTGTTTCTCTCAGGCGGCCGTGAGGCAGTCGACGGACGGCCGGCGCTGTCGGCAACACGGCTGTACGCGCCGTTCAGGGTGCCGCGCGAGCGCGTGCTCAGCCTGAGCCAGATGCGCGCGCGCGACTTCGACATTGTCTTCTGCGCGCACGTATCCGGCTACTTCCCGCGCAACGACCAGGAGCGCGTCCAGCTCTTCCACGGCGTATCCTTCCGCAACATGGCCGTGCGCCGCGACGTGCTGGTGTACGACCATCTCTTCATCGTCGGCCCGTACATGCAGCGGCTGTTCACCGGTCAGCAGATGCTGCGCGAGAGCGACCCGCGGCTGGTGCCGATCGGCTTCCCGAAGCTGGACCGGCTGGTGGACGGATCGCTGGACCGGCGCGCGCTGCTCCGCCGCGTGCGGTTCAGCGGGCGGAGACCGATCCTGCTGTACGCGCCCACGGGGCAGGTCGGTAATTCGCTCGAGCACACCGGCGAGGCGGTGCTGGAGCGCCTGAAGAAGACGGGGAAGTACGACATCCTCATCAAGCTGCACGACCATCCGCGCGACCAAAGCGTGGACTGGCCCGCCCGGCTCGAGCCGCTGCTGGACGATCACGTGCGGCTGGTCACGGACTTCGACGTAGTGCCGTATCTGTTCCTCGCGGATCTGCTGATCACCGACGCGTCCTCGGTGTCCAACGAGTACTCGCTGCTCGACAGGCCCATGGTCTTTCTCGACGTGCCGCAGCTGCTGGCCAACATGCGGAAGAAGCGCGTGTCGCTCGATCTCGAAACGTGGGGGAGGAAGGGCGGGGCGACCGTGCAGTGGCCGGACGAAGCGGTCGAGGCGGTCGCGTCCGCGCTCGCGCATCCGCGCCGGGACGGCGCGATCCGGCGCGCGATGGCGCGCGACCTGTTCTACAACCCCGGCCGCGCGACGGACGCGGCGATGACCTGGATCACGCGCCGGCTGGACGAGATCCGGGCGTAGTGGCCACGCGCGCGGGAGTCGGCCTCAAGGAAATCGCGCGGCTGCTGCGGCCGTACGCCGGTGAGGAGCGGCCCGCGCTGATCCGCGGCGTCCTGCTCGCGCTGGCGGTCGTCGCGCTCCAGGTCCTCCGCCCCTGGCCGATCAAGTGGATCCTCGACCACCTCGGCGGCGCGCCTGTGGCCGACTTCGTGGCGCCGCTGTTCGCCGGGTCGGCCACGACCGGCATCGTCCTGCTCAGCCTCGCGTTCGTCGCGCTGTCGCTCGGCGCCGCCGCGGCGGAGTACGCGCAGATAATGACGCTCAACGGCGCGGGCAACAGGATCCTGTTCCGCTTCCGCGCGGCGCTCTTCCAGCACATCCTCCGGCAGCCGCTGGAGTTCCACGAATCGCGCGACGTCGGCGAGCTGCTCACGCGCATCGTGTACGACACGTCGCGGCTCCGGCGCGGCGTGAACGGAATGCTCATAAGGATCGTGCAGCCGGTGGCGCTGTTCGTCGCGACGATCGTCGTGCTGCTCTGGATAGATTCCGCGCTGGCGGGGATCATGGCTATCGCGGGGCTGGTCGCGCTGATCATGATGCGCCGGCGCGGGCGCCGTATCGCGTCCGCGTCGCGCAAGCAGCGAAGGAAGGAAGGGCGCCTCGCTACCCTGGTCGCCAACGAGCTGCTGGCGATCCGCGAGCTGCAGACTTTCGGCGGCGGCACGAGCGGCACCGCGGACCGGTTCGAGGGGCGCAACAGCAAGAGCCTGCGGCAGGAGCAGAAGGTGCGGCGGCTGGCCGCGGGGCTGACGCTGCGCGTGGACGTGGCGCTGGCGATCGCGGTGGCGGCGGCGATGGCGCTGGGCGCCGACGCGGTGCTCGCGGGCGACATCACCCCCGGCGACCTCGTGCTCTTCTTCTCCTACGCGCTGGCGCTGCGCGCGCCGTTCACGGACTTCTCCTACCAGACCGCGCGCCTCGGCAGGTCCTACGCGTGCGCCGAGCGGCTGGCGCGAATCGTGGACCGCAAGCCGACAACCGACCACGCGGGCGCGGCGCCGGCTCCGTCGCTGCGAGGCGCGGTCACCTTCGAGACCGTCAGCGTGAAATCGCCGGCGCGAACCCGCACCGGACGGAAGTGGGCGCTCAACGCGGTCAGCTTCGACGTGAAGCCGGGAGAGCGCGTCGCGATCGTGGGCGCGAACGGCTCGGGCAAGTCCACGCTGTTGCGCGCGGCGCTCCGGCTGGTGGAGGCGGACCGTGGGCGCGTTCTGCTCGATGGCGCCGACATCCGGGACTGTACCGCCGACTCGATCCGCGCGCAGATGAGCGTCGTGTTTCAGGACAGCGTGTTGTCGGGGCTGACCGTGCGGGAGAACATCACGCTCGGGCTGCCGGACTCGAGCGACGCGGCGGTGGAGGCGGCCGTTGCGCGGGCGGGCGCGGCGAAGCTGGTCGCGCGGCTGCGGCGCGGCTACGACACGCCGGTGCGCCGCGGCGGGCGGCTCTTCTCCGGCGGCGAGCGGCAGCGGCTCGCGCTCGCCCGGGCGATCCTGCGTGACGGGCGGATCTGGCTGCTGGACGAGCCGACGTCGGGGCTCGACACGCGCGGCGTCATCGAGCTGGCGGACGGGTTGTTCGCCGCGACCGAGGGACGGACCGTGTTGTGGGTCACGCACGATCCGGCCGTCCTCTCGCGCATGGACAGGGTCATCGAGCTGCGCTCCGGCCGGCTGGTCTCCGACAGCGCGGCGGGTGGCGTCGCCGCCGTCGTCGCCGCCAGCGGAGCGGGAGCGTGACGTGCAGGGCGTGATTCTCGCCGCCGGCGTCGGCAGCCGGCTCACCGCGCTCAGCGGCGGCACGCCCAAGTGCCTCGTCGAGATCGGCGGCCGTCCGCTCATCATGCACCAGCTGGAGATGCTGGCGGATCACGGCGTCGGTCCCACGATCGTCGTCGTCGGCTACCGGGCGGACGAGGTGAAGGCGGTGATCGGCGAGCGCGCGCAGATCGTCGTCAACGAGCGGTACGCGGAGACGAACAGCCTCTATTCACTCTGGCTCGCGCGCGATCTCATCAAGGGTCCGTTCGTGCTGCTCAACTCCGACCTGTTCTTCGATCCCACGATCCTCAACAAGCTGTTGCGGGAGAAGGGGAGCGCGCTGGCGTACGATTCGACGTCGTCGCGCGGGCGCGAGCAGACCAAGGTCGCGTTGCGCAAGGGCTTCGTGTCCGACCTCGGCAAGGCTATCCCGCCGAGCGTCGCGCGCGGCGAGAGTCTCGGCCTGCTGAAGTTCGACGACGAGGGAGCGCGCGCGATCCTGGAGGCGGCCGACCATCTGCTCAGCGCCGGACACGAGGACGCGTGGGTGATCGAGGGGACGCGCGCGGTGGTGAGCCAGCACGAGGTGACCGCCGTGAATATCGCCGGTCTGCCGTGGGCGGAGATCGATTTCCCTTATGATCTCGACGTCGCCCGGCGCGAGGTGTGGCCCGCGATCTACAAGCGGCGCTGGCGGAAGAGCGTGTACTGGAACCGCACGCGGTGGGTGGCTCTGGCGGCGGCCGCGCTCGTGCTGGGGATTATCGGCTGGCAGGCCAACACGCGGGTCGGTCCCGCGAGCATGGATTGGGAGACCATCGCCGTGCAAGGCGATTCGATCGTGCTCGTGCGGTCCAAGGGACCGGAGAGCAAGCCGCAGCGGTGGGCCATGGTGCCGCTGGGGAAGTCGGCGCACGGGACCGCGACGGCGACCCGCGTGTCGGTGGAGACCAGGCTGGTGCTCTCGAACGGCAGCAGGAGCGAGTACCGCTACGTGATCGCGATCACCGTGGATGGCGAGCCCGTGACGTGGAAGTCGCACAGCACGAAGCCGGATACGCTCGCGACCTCACCCGTCGGCCGGGTCGGCAAGCGCGAGCGGACCAAGCTCGATCTGGCGCCCGGCGCGCACGAGATTGGCGTGCGGCTGCTGGACGGGCACGGCGAGCGGATTCTCGTGCGGTTGCGCGAGCGCGAGGAGCTGGGCGAAGAGCCGTAGAGGGACAGCTTTTGGCTATTGGCTATTGGCTATTGGCTGTTGGCTAACAGCTAATACTTGGCAACGGCCTAGCGCTGGAACGCTCCGTTGAGCGCGAGTATCAGCGCAGCGAGCGGGATGACGGTTGCAGTCCAGAACGCGAACATCGCCTTGTACATCCGCGTTTCGCATCGGGCAAACTTCGCGTCGATTCGCTGCTCCAACGTGGGGAAATTTGCTTCGACCCGCGCGAAGTGCGTATCAATGGCAGAGAACCGCGCATCAATGGCGGAGAACCGCGCATCGAGCCGCTTATCCATCTCAGACAGCCGCTTCTCCACGTCTGAACGGATGGCAATGCCCTCCGCGCGCAGCTCGGAGCGAAAACGCTCCCAGTTGAGCTCGTTCAATTCGCGGAGCTGGTTGCGGTAGGTCTCGTCCACGGCGTTGAACCAGTTGACCAGCTCGTTTGCGACATCGTCTCCGAGCTGGTCGTAGAAGCGGCGTGAAAGCTTGGCGGTGACAGGCAAGGGCGCTCCGGTGCGGTTCGCCCTCAATCAAACGATAGGCCGAGCACCACGCGTAATCAATGCATTGTGGGCGATGGCGAAGTTGCCCGTGGTGCCGGTGGCGGCTGCCATCGGATGGTGATATGCTGTCAGTATGCGCACGAACGTCGACCTTACCGACACCCAGCTTGCCCGCCTTGAGGCAGTCGCCAAACGAGATGGGATCTCGCGCGCCGAGGCGATCCGCCGGGCCGTGGATGCGACGTATGCCGATGTAACTATTGGCAACGTGCGCGAGGCGCGAGCTGCGGCCTTCGGGCTGTGGAAGGGCCGGAAGGTCAACGCATTGCGGTATGTGGACGGCTTGCGCGACGAGTGGGAAGAGGCTCCCTAACTACCGAAGCGCGACCTCGCTGGTGCAGTGCGCGCAGCGCGTAGCCGCCGCGTCGACTAGTGACTAGTGACTAGTAAGGTCAAAATCGTAGGCAGCTCGAAGCTGGCAGCTTCCAGCTGGTAGCGGGCAGCTTATCAGTTCTATGTGGCAGTTGCTGTTCAAACCTTGAGGAAAATTCTCTTTCTGTAGAGGATCCAGAGTATCCCCAGCCACACAAGAACGAACGTCACCGCAAACGCCAGCGACGCCAGCTTCGGCGGCAACCAGCTCACGTAGGCCGTGTCGTACACGCAGCGCTGCAGCGCTACCTTGGTCTCGCCGCCGCACGGCACCTTGATCACCGAGTAGATCAGCCGCGCCATCGCGCCCGATCCCCAGAACGCGATGATCGGATTCATCCCGTAGATCGCGAGCGGCTTGGTCCACCAGGTGACGCGGTACTGGTCGATGATCCACATGCACGTCGCGAGCGTGGCCGCGCCCATCCCCGCGGTGAACAGCACGTACGAGCTGGTCCACAGCGATTTGTTGATCGGGAACGACCAGTTCCACATCAATCCGGCCACCATCGCGATGCATCCGGCGGCGAACAGTCCGGCGATTCTCTCCGGCAGCGGCTGCTTGCTGTTGATCCACCTGCCCGCGATCACGCCGAGTATGACCGTGCCGATCGCGGGGATCGTGGAGAGCAGTCCCTCGGGGTCCCAGGTGTGCGAGCCCGACCAGAGGTGTCCGCCCATGACCGCGCGGTCCACCCACGCCGCGAGGTGCTGGTCCCTGGTGTGGAGGAAGAGCCCGCCCGGCAGGCCGAACTTTCCCGGCACCGGCACGATCGTCATCAGCACCTGGTAGCCGATGAGCAGTATTCCGGACGCGACGATCTGCTGCTTGAGATTCGTGCGGAACGCGATGAGCGCGCCGAACATGTACGCGAGGCCGATGCGCTGGAGGACGCCGGTGTAGCGGAGCTGGGTGAAGCGCTCGATCTTCTCGTACGGGAACATGTTGAGCAGCAGGCCGAGCGCGATGATGATGAGTCCGCGCTTGAGGATCTGCCGGACAAGGTCGCCCTCGGAGGCGCCGCGCGCGCGGCGGGACTCGAGCGAGATCCAGGTGGTGATGCCGACGATGAAGAGGAAGAACGGGAAGATGAGGTCCGTCGGCGTCCAGCCGTGCCACTCGGCGTGCTCGAGCGGCGGATAGATCGCGCCCCAGGAGCCGGGCTGGTTGACGAGCAGCATTCCCGCGATCGTCATGCCGCGGAAGACGTCGAGCGCGAGGATCCGTTCGCGGGGGCCGGTGGGTGCTACCGTGCTGATGATTTCGGGCGTGGTCGTGGCGGTCAGAGGAATTTCAAGCCGATGATCGTGAGCGTGGTCGTAACCCAGAAGCCGAACGTCCAGCGGATATGCTTGGTGAATTCCTGGTGCATCTCGACGCGCAGGTTGGAGATGTCCGTGCGAACTTCCGTCCGAAAGTTGGCGATGCTCGTGTTAGTCTCGGTCCGAAAGTCGGCGATGCTCGTGTTGGTCTCGGTCCGAAAGTCGGCGATGCTCGTGTTGGTCTCCGTCCGAAAGTCGGCGAGCGCGGCCTTGAATCCCGCCTGCGCGCCAGCGAGACCCTTCTGGCCTTCGGCGAGTCCTGTACGCAGCTCAGTCCGCAACTCTGCCAATCCACCCCGGAACTCGCCGGTCAGGCGCGCGCTTAGGGTCTCGAGCTCGGCGCGGAGGCGATCCCAGTTGCGATCGTTCGCCTCGCGCAGCTCGTTGCGGAATTCAGCGTCCACGGCGTTCAACCAGGTGACGAGCTCATTGGTGACATCGTCTCCGAGCTTCTCGTAAAAACTGCTGGACAGCTTTGCGGTGACCGGCATGCGGGCTCCCTGAGGGTGAAACCCGCGATTGAACTATAGGATGCGACGGGGCCCGCATCAACGACTTTCGCGGGGGAGCGTTCGAGCTCGATTTAAAGGAGCTTCAGGCCGGCGATGGTCAGCACGGTCATTACCCAGATGATCGTTGGCTTCGCGGAGATCGTTGCGAAATTCAGCGTCCACGGCGTTCAACCAGGTGACGAGCTCATTGGTGACATCGTCTCCGAGCTTTTCGTAGAACCGGCTGGACAGCTTTGCGGTGACCGGCATGCGGGCTCCCTGAGGATGAAACCCGCAATTGAACTATAGGCCGAGGAGGGGCCCGCATCAACGACTATGGCCCGATCTGACAATTGATTGCCTGGTCAAAGAAAAAACCCCGGCGTGTGGCGTAAGCCAGACACCGGGGGGATAAATACCCTCTGGCCCGTGGGCCTTCGGGGAAAGTCAAACCTTGGGTTCGTCTCTTAGACTGTCAAGTATGCCTACTGGTTTCAAGGCGTTCCCGACACCTGAAACATACATGTTTCTCGCCCAGCATTGTACCGTCCTTACTGCTCCACAAGCGAAACAATCCAGGGAAGGCGCCAGACGCATCGGACACGCCCGCCGCCATAGCTGGTCTAATCACGCGGCTACGGTGACAAACGCCGCAGTCGAGGAAGCCTTGGGGATCGGCTGGCCCTCCTCACGCAAACCCTCGAGATGGAGCTCGATCGCCTCACGCGCATTTCGCTCCGCCTGCGCTTTCGTTCGACCGGTTGATACACAGCCAGGCAAATCGGGGATGTAAACACCGTAGCCGGTGGTGGTACGTTCCATCACGACCAGATATTGATTCATCTCCACCTCCCTGGGAGGTCGCGCCTCAGTCCAGCTTTCTTGAGGATACTTCGCAGCATTCCCGGGGACAAGTCATCCCGCGGCCGACCCGGAATCGTTACTACGGCCGAGCGAGTTGCGGCGGAGTGTCATCATTCTTCTTCGCCTATCAGCCATTGCGTAGCAGCAGATCAGCGGGGATCCCAAGCGCGTCCCGGACCCGCATGATCTGCGTTTTCGAGAGGTCGCGCGTACCGTTGAGGAATTCCGAAAGGCGGGAGCGGCCTCCCAGCAGTTCCGCGAGGTCAGGACTGCCGATCCCCTTTTGTTCAGCCATGAATTGCACGAGCTCCTGCGGAGTCGCGGGTTCGAATGGTGGAAGGTGCGCTTCCTCATAAGCAGCGATGAGGATGCCGAGAAGCTCCATGCGGTCGTACGCCGGGGTGCCCTCTTTCGGGTCCAGGTCCGCTAGGTAGTCGAGCTCGCTGACAGTCTCCTCGAATTCCTTAGCGGTACGAATGGGCCGGACGACGGGGTCTATTTTGCGAGCGGTTGCGGTTGCCATGAATCCCTCCTGTGTGCTTCCCCAACGTCTGAGCCTGCCGGATGGCTAGAGCGTTCCCAGCTTCATCAAACGGTCGTACTCTCTGTGCGTCACGACATGCCGAATGAGTACCTGCCCCGCCCTGTACAGGATTTTGGTGACCAGGCGGTACTTGTTGCCGCCGATATCGAACACAGTCTTGCCGCTACCCAGAAAATCTACGGTTCCGAAGTCTGCTCTTATCTCGTGTGGTCGCCGGTATTTCTTTGCGCGCATGATCGTTTCCCAGGCTCGAAGCGGCCCATCAGAGTCCGGGTGCTGTCTCCCGAATTCGCGCAGTCTTGTCTGGGTGATGATGTGCATTCGACTCCCATGTTACCAATTTGGTAACACACGCGGGTCTAGTCAAGTGTCCCAGGTTAGGAGATCGCTCCACGCCGCAGGCCAGGGGCAGAAGATGGGCTCGAGCCCCGCGCGCGGCCGCATCAATTACGCGCGCGCAGAAGCGATATCGGCGCCGGACTCAGGCGATGCGGGCACGGCTACTACCTATAGTAGGGGCGCCCGGGGGGCCGTTGGACGACTTTGATCTGGTTGGATCGCCTGGCGTCGTCAACAGGTTGCCACTCCGGCCATTGCCGCCCGATGGAGGATGCCCGCCGTGGGGCGGGCGGGCAATAACGGATCAGGGGAGCTAATTTGGGCGTGGGAACCCTGAAGACCGGAGCACGCCATGGCCGTTGGGCACAGCACCTTTCGCGAAGGAGTATTCGCCGGCTTCCTCGGCGCGACGGTTATCGCGGTTTGGTTCTTCATTATAGATGCGATCTACGGGCACATGCTGT
>JANLGX010000296.1 GCA_024654005.1 Gemmatimonadaceae bacterium
CCACGAAATCGAATCAAGCTCACCTGCATGCGGAACTCATGCCCGCCCGTGTTGAATTGCGCGCCGATGTCATCCACACCGTTGCTGACCAGCGCGACCATCCCCACTTGAGCTGCTCGAGCTCGCGCGAACGCGAAGAGCGACGCCGCCTGCATCTCGACCGCCAGCACATTGTTCTCAGCCCACGACCGGAGTTGGTCTGGCGTTTCTCGGTACGGTGCGTCCGTCGTCCATACGGCGCCTCGGCTCACAGGCGCAGAAAGCGCGCCTAGCTCTTGAACCAGCAAGTCCGCCAATCCCGTCGTCGGCGTGGCGACGGTGGTTGACGGCGGCAGGTAGTGCAGCGATGTGCCTTCATCTCTGACGGCCTCGTCGATCACGACGACTGACGGAAGCGGGAGCGTCGGCGAGACGCGGCCCGCAGACGTAATCCCGACAAGCAGCTTCGCGCCGGCCGCCCACAGTTGTTCGGCGACGAGTACGGCATAGGGGCCGCCGATGGTGCGCGGCACGATTCCACAGGAAAGGCCATGTAGCGTCATGACACGCATCGATGTGTGAAAGCACGCCCACTGACGCCATCGGTGACGTGATCCCCTCTTCCGCAAGTCGATCCGACAGATCGCCGTCAAAGTCCAGCAGGCACAGCGGCGGCACGGGCTCATGGGCCAATCCGCGTTCGGCGCGCACGGCATCCATTAGTCGTTCGGGCGTAAACGCGGAAGCCGATTCCAGCGCGTGCTGCAGCAACTGCAGAGAGTTGGTGCTCATAGAGCGTGCGGCTGTCCTCGATAGATTTTCGCGATCGGACAGGTTGACCCTCCGAAAGGCGTTGATGTGCTGGAGCGCTTAACGCCGCAGGTCTTCCAAGCGCCGTTGGTACTCGTCGCGCTCAATCTCGCCCTTGGCATAACGCCGCTTGAGGATCTGCTCCGGCGTCTCGTCGCTTCGGGGCGACAATCCGCCGCCGGCTCCAGCCACCAGCCGCACGAGCAACACGAGGACGACGATGCCAGCCACCCACCACAGCACCATCCACCAACCCATCGATCCCATCATGTCGGGCCACATGCGTCACCTCCGGTGATCAAAACGAGCAACGACGTCACTGCGCATCGGTTGGCGCCCGCCTCAAGATCCGTCGGGTCGCCGGTCGGAAACTCGCCCGCCTCATTCAGATTGACGATGCGGGCGAAGTTCGGCGGCGGCGGCGGCGGCAGCTTGGACAGGGGCTCCGCATCACTTTGCTTCGTCATGTCCCCTCCCACTGCTCGTTCACAGCTTGGTGTAGAGCCACGATTTCTCGACCCACACCTTGCCGAGATGCCATCGCCAGCTTGGTTGATGCAACGTCACCGCGGGCTTCGGTTCCGCGTAGAAATCTCCGCCGCCGAAGCCCGCTTTGCCGCCGCCGACTTCGATGAAGCATTCGCCATGGCCGTCGAACCGCGCTGACTGAACCTGCCCCGCAATGGCTTGCGCGATGTTCTCGGCCACGATCTCGGCCTCTTTGTGCGCAAACACGCCGGCCTTCGGCAACGGCTTCCCAAGCGCCAGCGGGATCGAGACCACGTCGCCGATCGCGTACACGTTGGGCCACCGCGTCTGCAGCGTGTGGCGATCCACCGACATCCATCCGCTCTCTCCGGTCAAGCCGCTGTCGCGAATCACGGCTGGGGCGCGGTGAGGCGGCACGTACGCGAGCAGGTCGAAGTCCACCTGAATACCGTTCGCAAACGTGAGTCGCTTCCGGTCGGCATCGACGGCTGTCACTTGGTGTTCAGGGTGATAGGGAATGTCTTTCGCGGCGAGCAGCTCGGTCACCGCGCTCGAGACGTGCGGCCCCGCCACGCCCATCGGCGCCGGCTCGGCGGCATAGACCTCAATCTGTACGCGATCGCGAAGACCCTGCTTGCGGTACCAGTGATCGATCAGCATCGCACCTTCGTACGGCGCCGCGGGACACTTGTAGACGGGCGCGGCAGTGAGCACGACGATGCGACCGGATCGTAGACTCTTGAGAGCGGTCCCGAGGGACTGGGCACCGCTGGACGTGTAGAAGTTGTGGCCGGCCTGGGTGAGACCCGGAATCAATTCCGGGGACAAATCGGCGCCCAGCGTAATGACCAGGTAGTCTGCAGATAGTTCGTTGCCTGCAACGGTCACCACTCGCCGATCAGGATCGATGCGATCGACATTGCCGATGCGGACGTCGATGCCTTTGCGCGCCAACTGTGGCAGCGGACGGGTGATCGCGGCAGCCGTGCGCTGGCCAACCATGAGCCACAACAGCGACGGCGCGAACACATGATCGCGCTCGCGATCGACCAAGATGATGCGATGCGCCCGCGCAAGACGCTTCCGCAGCGCCCGTGCCGTCGCGACACCGCCCACACCGCCGCCGAGAATCACAATCGTCTTACCGTCAGCCACGGGAGATCCTCCTTGCTTGCCGCCCGAATTGCTAGAACACCAGCGTACGGTCGGCCCACTGGACCCAGTTCGTGAGCTCGTCGAGCGAACTGCGGTGTGTGGTATCGGTCAACTCGCTGTCCGCTATCCCTCGCGCATCCATACAGGTCGCGCAGACACCAATCTCGCCGCCGTGCCGCCCCACGGCCCGCAGCATCAGCTCGGCGTTGTAATATCCCTGAGGAACCTTCTGGTCCTTCTTGGCGCAGCTTGCAGCGTCGCCGATCAGAAAGACCTTCACCTCCTCCCCTTCTCGCTTGGCCAGCGAGCCGGCGACCCGCAGGCCGTTGTAACTGCGCTCCGTGCCGTACGGAGGGTCGTTCAGAATGAAGAGCGTCTTGGCCACGGTTCATGCTCCCGATGTGATTCCCTGGTTACTGGCAGAAGACCGGTGCTCATCAGAAGCTGTATCGCGCCGTCACGTAGACGTTGTCGTTTCGATCGAACTGGCCGAAAAACGTAGAGGCTCTCGAGCCGCCGAAGAGATTTGCCCCGACCGCGATCCACACTTCATCTGAGAGACTGTGCCGGACTTCCGGATTCACGTAGTAATCCTCTTCGTTGGGGCTGCCCCAGACGAAGAGCGAGACCTGGCTGGTTTGGTAATTGAACAACCGCGTCACGCGCAACGTGGCGTTGTGGCGGGTTTGCGCGCGTGCCGGGAACGACGGAGGCAGGCCCAGACGGTAGCGCTCGTGATCGAGCATCCGTTCGGCATAGTACTGAGCGCCCACCGTCAGGTTGTCCCCGAGCGCGCGCTGGTAGCCCACGAGCGCCCGCAGCTGCCTGTTCTCGATCGCGGGGTCGCGGCCATCCGGATCGTCACGCGAATCGTAGAATCCGGCTTCGAGACTCACGATCCCTTGTGCAAACGCTCCCTGCATGCTTGCGCCATAGACCGCGAGCCCTGGATAAAAGCGGACCGCCTCGTCGCCATCGAGCTCCATGCCTGGCGGGGAACCCCAGAACCCGCGAAAGGCATACGCCGCCGCGTCAAACCTGCCGACGCGCCCGTACACGCGAAGCGCGAGCTCGGTACCCTCGATTCGCTGGGCGGGCCTGACCTCGCGCGTTGGCCGGCCGGGAAAGGGCGTGAAGCCGGTCAGGCGTATGCCGTCGGGCAAGAGGTCCGGCTCAAAGAAGGGGATCGCAACGATCTGAGCGGAAATCGGGCCCAGATACAGGTTCACGTTCGCCGCATCGGATCCACGCTTGAGGTATTGCAGCGGCTGGCCCGCGATCAACGCGGTCCAGTCCTTCGGAAACACGTCGTTGATGAACACCAGGTCACCGACGCCCCACGTGAT
Organism: Gemmatimonadaceae bacterium; assembly: GCA_024654005.1. GTDB lineage: Bacteria > Gemmatimonadota > Gemmatimonadetes > Gemmatimonadales > Gemmatimonadaceae > JACDCY01. The sequence goes on from JANLGX010000296.1 coordinate 3,780, forward strand.
GACCTGGCGTCCCAGCCGCACGTCCAGTCGCGAGCTCGTGAGCGTGAGGAACACCTCCCGCACATCAAGACGGGCGTCACCGTCCACCGCATCGTGAATGAAATCCGCTTTCGCATAGGCTCGAACGCGGCCTGATTCGGACGCGCGCGCGACCTCCAGTTCGAGCCGCTGATCGCCCAGAAGAAAGTCGCCCGGAGGATCCGTTGGGCGCGTTTTACTGACACGCACGGAATAATTCGCCTGAACGAATCCGTGCAGCGCGGTCTCCTGCGCGCCGGCGGGTTGCGTGACGGCCGTGATCAGCAGGATGCCGACGACGACCGCGCGCCCGAGGCTGTCACAGGCGAGCTTCATCTGATCCACTCAGCCGGTGGCTCGCGTAGGTACCGCTCGGCAAACAGGGCTTCGGTCAGCCCGACGTCGTACCGTACTGACTCGAAGGCGACCTCGGTTCGATGCGCCCTCTTGACGTCCCGCATCGTCCGACGCATGACGGTCGGATGGCCCCCGATGGTCTGGACCTCGTCAGCGGTGAAGACGCGAGCGAGCTGCGCGCGGCGGTCGTAGTACTCCTCCTTGAGCGGCAACCACGAGTCCTTCGCGATCCACGACAGCTTGCGGCCGTACTCACTTGCGGAACCACTCGTCGGCACACTCTCGATCACGTAACAAGGGGTTCCCCCCACCGCTTCCTCTTTGAGCAGTGTGTGCCTGTCCAGCTCGATATCACGGCCGGAGATGTCGTCGTATGTAAAGTCGGATCCCACGAAGCTGGAACGGCTGTCATCGGCCGCAATGCGGCGTACGAGCTTGATCGCCGGCACGAAGACCCACCGGTCATCGTCGCGGCCGGGATACTTCCAGACCATGAACGTCATCGCCCGCACGTCGGCCGGCTGATGGAAGTACATGAAGTACTTCTGATTGCCGATCTCGAGGTCTCTCCGGAGCATCGTCAGGTCCCGCAGGCGCTCCTTGCCCGCCTTGTTAATGAGCTTCATCGTGATTCGAGCGACCATGTCGTTTCCTGCCGCCAGAAACGCCTCTTGCGACCGCACCATGATCTGCGTCGGCGGCTCCTGGGCAGATGTGACGACCGACATGGTTGCCAACAACGCGAGCCCTCCTGCTGCGGTGGTGATCTTCGTGTTCACGTGTTTTCTCCTTTACAGACTCTGAAGCTGGCCGGACGGCGCAGGCGCCGCCACCCGCAGCAAGGCCGGCAGCAGCAGGAGCGTCGTCATGGCACTGATCGCCATCAGGACCGCGAAGAAGACGCCGACCGTCACATAGGGCGTCAGCGTCGCCAGCACGAGGGGGAGGAAGCCCACCACGATGACGAGGGCATTGCGGGCGATCGCCCGGCCCGGCTCCCCGAACATGTACGCGTTGACCACGCTCAGATCGCCGGTCTCGGCATACTTGCGCCGGAACCGCTGCACGAAATGAATGGCGAAGTCGATGGAGAGGCCAAGCGCCAGCGACGAGCAGACGGCAATCGGCATGTCGTAGTCCTTGCCGACCCATCCCAACGCGCCGTAGGACAGCACAATGGAGAACGTGAGCGGCAGCATCGAGATGAGTGCCAGGCGGAACGAGCGGAACAGGATGACCATCAGGATGAAGACCGCCGCGAAGCCTCCCAGAATGGCGTTGCGCATCCCGGTGACCATCAGGTCCTGCCACACCTTGTTGATATAGGTGAGGCCCGACCACCGAAGCTCGATGCCGGGCGGCAGTGGGTTGTTGCGGAGGAAGGCCGCGACAACGCCTTCGAGCGTCTCGATGTCCTGGTTGTCGCCCTGCTTCATCTGCACCCAGATGTTGCTCCGCCGGTAGTCGTAGTCGACGAAGTTGTCGAGGTCGTTAGGATCGCCTGACGACAGAAACAGAAAGAGGTACTGACCAATCTCTTCTCCCGTTGCCGGTACGGCGTCGTACGCCGGTTGCTCGCCGTGCACGACGTAGTTCACGCGCTTGACGACATCGACGATCGATGTGGTCTTGCCGACGAGGGGGTGCTCCTCGAGATGGGTCTGCAGCCGATCGATGAACGCCATCACGTCCGGTCGCTTGATCGTCTCGTCGGCCGTTCCCTCCACGATCACATCCGCCATGTAGGTCCCACCGAACAGGCGATTCATCGCGTCATCTGCCACACGGATCGGATGCTGCGGTTTGAACCACTTCACGGGGTTGTCATTGACCACGACCTGACTCAGCCCTGCGAGGCCGACAACCAGCAGGAGGAGGGCGGCGCCGATGATGCGGCCGCTGCCGGCGAAGGCGAAGCGCCCGACGGACGGTAGCCAGCGGTCCAGCATGGGCCGGCCGGCCGGGCGGGCGCCTACCCGCGCCTGGAGGGTGTCTTCGCGAGTCAGCATGATGCTCGCCGGGATCAGAGTGATGGTGAGCACCCAGGCTACGAGAATGCCAAGCGCCACGAACGCGCCGAACACGCGCACCGGCGGAATTGGTGCCAGCATCAGGGAGGCAAATCCGGCCGCCGAGGTGAGCGACGTGTAGAGCATGGGCCGGTGGAGCTCCTGCATCACCGCCTGGATCGTGCGCCGGCGATCCCCGATTCGCGGGTAGCGATCGTTGAACTCGCTGAGGATGTGCACCGAATCGAGGACCGCAATCGGCATCAGGAAGACCGGAATCATCGAGCTCATGATGTGCACCGTGAACCCCAGACCGATCAGCGCGCCCATGGCCCACACGACGCTCAACATCGCAATCACCATCGGCGGGACGATCAGCGACACCTTCCTGAACATCAGGAGCATCAGGATGAAAATCACGCCCATCGCGAGCGGCGCCGTGATCGCCATCTGCACGAACATCTCGTGCCCGAACGTGTCCTCCGCCACCGGCAGACCGGCGATGTACGAGCGCTGCTCGTCACTGAGCTCACGCGCCAGGACGGACTCGATTTCCTGTGCGATGCGGTGGCTCTGATCCTTCCGCTCAATGGGGACGTAGAAGGCTGCGCCTGCGCCATCAAGCGAGACCAGCTTCTCGCGGAACATCGCGTTCCCCAGCACGACCTCGCGCAGGCTGGCGGCATCGGCCTCGGTGGCCGGCGGATCCTCCATAATGCGCGCGACGGTGAGCGTGTCCCCGTCGGCGGTCACGTTGTCCGTAGTCGAGAGGCTCAGAACGTCCTCAACCACGACGCCGTCGATGGCGACGATGGCCTCGGCGATCCGGTCCAGGCGGACGAGGGTGTCGGGACGAAAGATGCCGCGCGCGTCCGTCACCCCGACCACGATCATGTCGTAGATGCCGAAGTCCTCCTTGACCTGCGTATAGAAGACGCGGTCGGGCTGATCCGCTTCCAGCATGTTCTCTGGGTCGGTGTCGATGACGACGAAGGGAAACGGGATCAGGAAGGCGAGCGTGAGGAGAACGGCGAAGGCGATCGCGGTCCTGGGGCGATTCATCGCCCATGTGACGAGGCGCGTCATAGTCCATCCATTGGCAGATTTGGTGCGCCCGTTTCAACGCGCCACCCGCGGGCGCGCCACTCCAGCACGCCGTGTTCCATCCGCTGAGCGCGGTAGCCTTTCTGGCGCAGGAGGTCGACGGCGTCGAGTGCCATGACGCAGTACGGGCCGCGGCAATACGCGACGATGTCTTGTCCCTTGGGCAGATCGCGGAGGCGCTTTTTCAACTCCCCGAGCGGAAGCGAGACCGCACCGGGGATGTGGCCGGCGAGGTACTCCTCGCGGGGGCGGACATCGATGACCGTCACGTCACCCGCACGCACGCGGCGCAAGAGTTCGTCGTCATCGACGGCTTCCAACGCGCCCCGTTCCTCCAGGTACTGCCGACTGACCTGTTCGATTTCCGCCAGACGGGATTCTGCGAGCGTCCGCAGGTGGAGGAAAAACGCGGCCACCTGAGGATCGGCGAGTCGATAGGTGACGTGCAGGCCCGCTTTTTCGGCGTCTACGAGACGGGCGCGTCGCAGCACCTGGAGGTGGTGCGAGGTGTTCGCGACGCTCTGGCCGATCTGAGCGGCCAAGGCCTCGACCGTCCGCGGTCCTTGGGACAGCAGATCCAGGAGCTCGAGCCGGCCGGGGCTGGCCGTGGCCTTGCCAATCCGAGCGATGTGCTCGTAGATGGCAGCCTTGAATCGCGCGCTGGATTTCATATAGGTCTTGTCAAAGAATCAAATGTGTATTTGAATACTGGCAGGGGGACACCGCCATGTCAAGTACGGCCCGTGAGGCGACGATCACCGTCTTCGTAGCCGCCGTGTTGCTGAACTACCCGTGGGAAATGGCCCAATCGGTCCTGTACGCACCGATGGGGTCGGCGGCAGAGGCGAGCTGGCGCTGTTTCGTCGCGAGCCTCGGCGATGCCGCGATGATCCTCGTCGTCTTTGCGGTGGGCTGGGTGACCTACCGGGATGCGATGTGGTTCCGACGTCGGTCCGCCGGTCGCCTCGCCTACACGATCAGCATCGGCGTACTGTTCGGGATTCTCGTTGAGTTATGGGGTCTCGCGGATGGGCGCTGGCAGTATGGTGAAAGCATGCCGCGCGTACCGATGCTCGAGATCGGAGTGGTACCGTTGCTGCAGATGCCGATCCTGGCGCCGCTCACGTTCTGGGCCACTGCGCGATGGATGGACAGACGCGATGCCGCGCCGCCCGACGTTCCGAAGTCACGCCGGTGAAGCGCTATGGGCTTCTACGAGAATCGAATCCTGCCGTGCCTCGTCCACCTCTCGATGCGCCAGGAGACGTTCTCGGCATATCGCCGTCGAGTGGTGGCTTCCGCACAGGGTCGCGTGTTGGAGATCGGCATCGGCTCTGGCCTGAATCTCCCCTTCTATGCTGACGCTGCCAGCCCGATCCTCGGCCTCGATCCATCGGCCAAACTGCTCACCATGGCGCGCGCCGATCATCCACGGACCGCCACGCGTTCGATCGTGTTGATCGAGGGTTCGGCGGAAACGATCCCGCTGGAGGACAAGAGCATCGACACAGTGGTGACCACATGGACGCTCTGCACGATCCCCGATGTGATTGCCGCGTTGCAAGAGATGCGACGCGTGCTCAAGCCCTCCGGAGATCTCCTGTTCGTCGAGCACGGACGTTCGCCTGATGAAAGGGTGAGACGCTGGCAGGATCGGCTCACGCCGGTGTGGAAGCGTCTCGGTGGCGGGTGTCATCTGAACCGCCCGATCCGTGAGCTCTTGGAGCAATCAGGGTTTCGCATCGAGCGAATCGAGACGGGATACATGAAGGGGCCCAAGCCGATGACCTTCATGTATGAAGGCAGCGCGCGGCCGATGTGACGACGGCGGTAGCCGAGGTTCCCGCTGCGTCGCCTGGGCAATGAGCCATCGGCACAGTAGCCGGAACGTGTGGGGGAGGGGCGGGGCCATAGACCGCCGTACATCGCCCAACTGCAATTGGCCCTCACGGCTCCAGCTGCCGCCCGTCATCGTCTCAGTGACCGCGTTGGCACCACGAAACCGACTGGTGGGGCCGCGAGTAAGATCTGCTTGGGATTCGAACAGCGGTGCCAGCGATAACTCTTTGTTGTCGAAGGCGTTAGTCCACTGCCGCACAGCAGCGCAGGCTTCGCTTGCGAGAAGCGGGCCACGCGTCCATTATGGAAGAGGAGAATCCAATGAGTTGCTGTAGTGAAGTGATGAAACCAATCGACGCGTCCTCATGCTGCACGCCACAAGACACGGCGGCACACGCGGCGGGTGGTGCGCTTTATCGATCGGAGCGATGCGCCTCCACGTGGAGCCGGACCTGACTGAATCACCCGCAGATCTTGCCGTCCGGGTCCGGGCGCTCCTGAAATGGTGCTGCCAGATGTGTGACCCTGGTCAGGACGACGCCTGTGAACCGGCGCTCTCCATCGCGACGTCGGCCCCCGTCCCCATCGCGATCCCCACCGCTGCCTGGGCCAGAGCCGGCGCATCGTTGATGCTGGCATCCTGGACGGCCGAGACACAGATGATGCCGCCGCCGCGTATGTACGCTTTCAATTCCCTCATCGTCCACCTCCCTACAGCGACATGCCCGACGTCGCCAGCTTGCCCTTCCGCAGCGCCCGCAGCTTCATGATGTAGAAGATCACTGGCGTGATGATCAGGACGTGAACCGTGGACGTGATCATGCCGCCGAGAATGGGCGCGGTAATCGGCTTCATCACGTCGGAACCGACGCCGCTGCTCCACATGATGGGCAGCAGGCTCGCCATGACGACAGTGACCGTCATCAGCTTCGGCCGCAGGCGGAGCACCGAGCCCGCCACCGTCGCGTCCCAGATATCCTGCTTCGTCAGCTCCCCTCCGCGCCGCAGGCGCTTGTCGAGCGCCTCGTGCAGATACACGACCATCACGACACCCGTCTGGACAGCGACGCCGTAGAGCGCGATGTATCCGACCCACACGGCGACCGAGAAGTTGTACCCGAGCAGCCACTGCAGGATGACGCCGCCCGTCATGGCGTAGACCACCGACAACATGACGATCATGGCCTCCGTGACGGAGTGAAACGTCATGTACAGCAGCATGAAGATGATGAAGAACACAATCGGGATCAGGATCTTCAGCCGCTCGCGCGCCCGCACCTGGAACTCGTACTGGCCGGTCCACTGCAGCGTGTATCCGGGCGGCAGCGTCAGCCGCTCACCGATCGCCTGGCGAGCCGCGTCGACATAGCCGCCGATGTCGG
>JANLGX010000297.1 GCA_024654005.1 Gemmatimonadaceae bacterium
CTGGGGTTGGGGCCCCAGCGCCCCAGCGCAAAGGAAGAGCATGATCGAACGCATTATCGACTGGTGTGCGGGCAACCGCTTTCTCGTCTTCACGGGCACCATCGTCCTGACGCTCTGGGGCGCCTGGGCGATGGTTGCGACCCCAGTGGACGCGGTGCCCGACATCTCCGACGTCCAGGTGATCGTGTCCACGGAATGGATGGGACGCAGCCCTGATCTGATCGAGGACCAGATCACCTACCCGATCGTCACGGCGCTCATCTCGACGCCGAATGTGAAGACCGTGCGCGGGTTCACCGACTTCGGCATCTCCTACGTGTACGTCATCTTCCAGGATGGCACCGACATCTACTGGGCCCGCAGCCGGGTCGTCGAATACCTGCAGGGCGTTCGCGGGCAGTTGCCCGAGGGGGTGAATCCGGTCATCGGTCCCGATGCGACCGGTGTCGGGTGGGTCTTCGAGTACGCCCTCGTGGACGACACGGGGCAGCACAATCTCGCGGAGCTGCGCGGTTTTCAGGACTGGTACCTGCGCTACTGGCTCGCCGCCGTGCCGGGCGTGGCGGAAGTCGCCAGCATCGGCGGGTTCGTCAAGCAGTATCAGGTCAACCTCGACCCCAACAAGCTGGCGGCCTACGAGCTTGCTGTCAAGGACGTCGTCCGGGCGATCAAGGCCAGTAACAACGACGTCGAGGGACGCCTGCTGGAGTTCTCCGGCCGCGAATACATGGTTCGGGGACGCGGCTACCTCACATCGCTCGAGGACATTCAGCAGGTGTCGCTCGGCGCAACGGCCGCCGGCACACCGATCCGCGTCGCTGACGTCGCCGAGGTCCGCCTGGGGCCGGATATCCGGCGCGGAGTCGCGGAGCTGGACGGCAAAGGGGAGGTGGTCGGCGGGATTGTCGTGATGCGCTTCGGCGAGAACGCACTGAAGGTGATCGACCGCGTCAAGGCCAAGCTGCAGGAGGTGCAGGGGGCGCTTCCGCTGGGCGTTCGCGTCGTGCCGACCTACGACCGTTCCTGGCTCATCGGCGAGTCGATCGGGTCCCTGCGCAAGACGCTGATCGAGGAGGCGATCGTCGTCTCGATCGTCATTATCATCTTCCTGTTCCACTTCCGCTCGGCGCTGATCCCCATCCTGGCGCTGCCGATCGCGGTGCTCGCCTCGTTCATTCCGATGTACTACCTCGGGGTCACGTCGAACATCATGTCGCTCGGTGGCATCGCGCTGGCGATCGGCGTCCTGGTGGATGCGTCGATCGTGATGGTGGAGAACGCCTATCGGCACGTCTCTGAGCCGCCGGACGAGCCGCCGGGCGATGCGCGCGCCGGTGGCGGCGTCGCAGGTGCCGAGGACGGCGGAGCTCCCGCCTACGAGCGACAACCCGCCATCGTGATCGGCGCTGCCAAACAGGTCGGTCGAGCCATCTTCTTCTCCCTCGCGATCATTATCGTGTCCTTCGTGCCGGTCTTCCTGCTCGAGGCGCAGGAAGGGCGGATGTTCCGGCCGCTCGCGTTCACCAAGACGTTCGCGATGTTCTTCGCGTCCATTCTCTCGATCTCGCTGGTGCCCGTCTTGATGACGATCTTCATCCGGGGCAGGAAGTTGCGGCCGGAATCAGAGAATCCGGTCTCACGCTTCTTCACCGCGCTATATGCGCCGATCCTCCGATTGGCGCTCCGGTGGAAGTGGTCCGCTCTCGTCATCAATTTTGCCGTCGTGCCGCTGACCATTCCTCTGTTGTTCGTGATCGGCAGCGAGTTCATGCCGCCACTCTACGAGGGCTCGCTGCTGTACATGCCGACGTCGCCGCCCGGCCTCTCGATCGGCGAGGCGACGCGCCTGCTACAGGTGCAGGACAAGCTCCTGCGGGAGTTCCCGGAAGTGGAGCGTGTCTTCGGCACCGCCGGGCGCGCCACCACATCGACCGACAACACCCCGATGGGCATGGTGAATACGATCGTCGAGCTCAAGCCGCGCGACCAGTGGCGGCCGGGGATGACCTATGCGCGACTCCAGGCGGAAATGGACGCGGCACTGCAATTCGCAGGGTTTCCCAACACATGGACGCAGCCGATCCGCAACCGGCTCGACATGCTGTTGACCGGCATCAAAACGCCCGTCGGCATCAAGATTTTCGGGGCCGACCTAGACGAGATCCAGCGTCTCGGCCGTGAGGTCGAGCAGATCCTTCAGCAGGTCCCGGGCACGCGGAGCGTCTACGCCGAGCGGGTGGCACAAGGCTACTTCACCGACATTCGCATCGATCGGGCAGCCATCGCGCGCCACGGACTCACCATCGAGGATGTCCAGGATGTCATCCAGGCGGCCATCGGCGGACAGAACGTCACGCGGACCGTCGAGGGACGCGAGCGCTATCCCGTCAACGTGCGTTACCAGCGCGCGTTCCGCGAGGACATCACGTCGCTCCAGCGTGTGCTCGTGAAGACCGGCATGGGATCGCAGGTGCCGCTTGGCCAGCTCGCGGAGATCACGCTGACCCAGGGGCCCGCCATGATCCGCGATGAGAACGCCCAGCTCGCCGGGTATGTCTACGTCGACACCGTCACCACCGACATCGGCGGC
>JANLGX010000304.1 GCA_024654005.1 Gemmatimonadaceae bacterium
CTGGGGCCCCAACCCCAGCGCCCGACAGCTTCGTGGCACGTCCTACTTCGCCGTCACGGTAAACTTCTGACTGCCGATCTCCTTGTCACCCTTCTTCACGACGACGGTGACGTCCCAGCGGCCCGCCATCATGACGTTCCCCGTGCCGCGGTACTGCCCCTTGGCGCGGTGTTTCAGTGCCACCCTGTTCCGCATCTCCGGCATGTTCATCTCCGGCATCGCCGCCATGTAGAAGGTCAGGGACACATCGGCGTCGGTCATCGGGTTGCCGTCCGAACCCTTGATGCTCACATCGAAGGTGTTCTCGCCTGTCTTCGGAGGGTTCGGGTCGCTTGTGAAGGTGATCTCGAGCGTCTCCTTCTGATCTGTTCCGGTTCTCTGGGCCTGCGCTGTGTTCGCCTGTTGCTCAGGCGCGGTCGAGGCCCCGACCGCTGCCGCCGAACCCACGAGGATCCCCAGTACCACTGCCGTCGTCGTCACTCTCCGTGTCATTGCGTTCTCCTTTGTCATGTTCACCTCGCCACTATCCCGATTTGCTTCCGTCCCAGGCGTTCACCGCCGCGGCTCACCGTCACCGTCACGTCCCAGCGGCCCGCCATCATCACCTGACCGGCGCCGCGATAGACCCCATTGCCGACTGCCGGCAGCTTCGCCTCATTCTTCATGGCCGGCATGCTCATCGACGGCATCGCCGGCATGAACAACGTGACCGTCACCTCCGCGTCCGACACCGGCTGTCCGTCAGGTCCCTTCACCGTCACCTCGAAAACGTTGTCGCCGCTCTGCGGCGGGTCGGGTTGCGACCGAAAGGTGATGTCAAGCTGCTCGCCCGTCGTCTGCCGCGTCTGTGCCTGCGGCGCCGGCTCGAACCCCTGAACGGATGCCCGGAGCTGGCTCTCGGAATCGAGGAAGAAGGCAGCGGCCGTCGCGACCTGCTCGCCTTCCTTCAGTCCCTCAACGATCTGCACGCTGTCGCCGAGGCGCTGGCCGACCTTCACATCCCGAGGCTGGAAGTAGCCGTCACCTTCAGCGACGAAAACCAGCTGGCGCGACCCGGAGTCCAGCAGGGCGTTGGCGGGTACCACCAGCCCGACCCCGACCGGTGCGGTCAGCGCCACATTGGCGTACATCCCCGGCTTCAGCCGTCCCTTCGGGTTCGCCAGCTGGAAGCGAACCTTCACGGTCCGCGTGTTCTGCTCCACGGTGGGATAGATGTAGATGACGCGCCCGGTGAACTCCTCGCCCGGATAGGCGTCGAGCGTGACGATCGCGCGCTGGCCGGTCTTCACGAGCGGGATCTCCTGCTCATAGATGTCCGCTTCGACCCACACAACCGACAGGTTGGCGATCTTGTAGAGCATCTGTCCCGGCATCACGTGCATGCCCTGCAGCGCCTGCTTCTCGATCACGTGCCCGCTGACCGGCGACCGGAACGTCACGACCGCCTGCGCCTCACGTGTTTGTTCGAGTGCGCGTATCTGTTCGGGCGGCAGGTCCCAGAGGGTGATGCGCTGTCGCGCCGCCTCGACTAGGCGGTCGGCGTACTCACGTGCGTCCCCCACTTGCGACTGCTTCATCTGATCGCGCGTCTTGAGCGCCAGCAGATATTCCTGCTGCGTCGTCAACAGCTCGGGGCTGTAGAACGTGAATAGCTCCTGACCCTGCTGCACGTACTTGCCGGTGTAGTCGACGAACAGATCGCGGATCCAACCTTCGATCTTCAGGTTTACGTCGGCGAGGCGGGTCTCGTCGTACTTCACGACACCGACCGCCCGGATGCTCCTCTCCAGCGCCTCGCGTTTCACGGGTGCCGTGCGCACGCCGATCAACTGCTGGCGCCTCGTGTCGATACTCACTTCCGCGCGCGGATCCGTGCTGGCGCCGGCCGGAGGCGAAGCGGGATCACTACCGCCAGGCGCCGCCGTCCCCGCCGTGGAGGCGGGATCCCCGGCGCGACCATCGCGGAAGAGGCTGCCGACCACCGGCACGCCGGCCAAACGATGGCGAAAGGCGTACGTGATCGCCCCGAGCCCCACCGCCACGGTGACGGCCAGAACGACTATGCCGCGGGATTTCCAAATTGACATGATTACTTCACCTCACGGATGTTGATCACGCCGAGCATGTCGCGACCGATGTCGACGCCGACGGCGCGCTCGAGATCCGCGAGCGCCTGCTCCAGGTCGCTGAGCGCGCGGTAATACTCCAGTTGCGCATCGAGGAGCACTCGCTGGTTGTCAAGCAGCGCCAGAAACTCGACGCGATCCGTCTGGTAGGCAGCGCGCGACACATCGAGCGTCTGCCGGGACTGCGGCACGACCGTCGTCCGGAGCAGCGCCGCGCGCTGTTCGGCGACCTTCACGCGGACATAGGCATCCTGCACCGCGAGCCGGACCGCGTTCTCGGCCGCCCGGCGCCGTGCCTGCGCAGCCGCGATATCTGCAGTCGCTTCCGCCTTGCGTGCGTCGAGCCGTCCGCGCGCCCACGGCGCGTTTGGCCAGGTGATCCCGACGGTGACCGTCCACGCGTCCGTGTCACGCGGCATCAGCATGTAGCCGCCGACGACGAAAAAATCTGGCTTGTACTCGCGGTTGGCAAGCGCCAGTGCCGCCTCCGAGCGTTCGACGCCAAGGCGCGCCGTCCGCAGCTCCGGCTGCTGCTCGAGCGCCAGGCGCTGCAAGACGCTGGAGGGGGGCAGGAGCACCCGCTCGACAGGCTCGGCGAGCGGCCCGATTGGCGCCTCGGGCGCGCGATCGAGCAGCGTGTTCAGCTGTGCCTCGGCGAGGGCGGCTTGCTGCTCCAGCACCAGCAGCGCATCGTGCAGGCGGGAGAGCTCGACAACCGCCTTCAACACGTCCTGCTGCGAGATCCGGCCCGTGGTGTACTTCACCGATGTAATGTCCGCGAGCTGCCGTAGCAGGTCGAGGTTGTCATGGTTCACGGTGATGGCCATCCGACTGAGGAACAGCTCAGCGTAGGTGCGCTTCACGCGGTCGATCACCTCGCGCGCCTGAACCGCGATATCGGCCTCTGCGATCGCAACCTCTTTTTCCACGACCAGGGCGCGCGCCGCGCGCTTCCCACGGCCCGGCAGATCCTGCCCGACCATGAACATGTACATGTTCGAGTTCACGGGGTTCAGCGTATTGATGGGCCATTGCCAGATCTGCGCTTCGAACGTCGGCGCGGCCAGAAACCGTTCCTGCGCCGGACGCTGTCGCGCCGCCTCGAACTGGGCGCGGAGGGCGAGCAGCGTCGGGTTTCGCTTCAGGGCTTCGTCGAGCGCCGATTCGAGGCTGAACGGCGGCCCTTGGTACACGGGTCGTCGGAACGACCCGAGTTGATCCCGCACGACCGACAACGGGGAGGCCGCCGACGCCGCTGCCGATGGCTGGGCCACCGCTGCCACCGGGCCCGCCACAATCGCGAACAGCACGAACCCACCGAACAGAAGACGGTTCATATCCAAAGCTCCGCGGCCGATGCGCCTGCACTCGTGTTCGCCGCGTCTCTACGGGCCCTAAGAATGAACGGTGACGACGTTACCAGTCGGAACATGAATACCTCGCTCGTGACGCGGCCGCTCATCGGCCGGCGCCAATCGCAAACAAGTTGAGCAGGAGAAATGCGCGGGAGTGGCGACGCGGCTGCGGAGCGCGTGAAAGACACGTACCGCTGCGAACACGTCGCGCGCGCGGAGCGAGGCTGTTAGATCAGGAAAACGGAGAAGAGGAGGTACGTGGGCCGATCAGGAGACGTCAGCGCCTCCCGGGCGAACGAAACCGCAGCGACAGCGTGGAGCCGTACGCGCGGCTCTGGCAAGAGCGCGAATGGGCCGGTCACGAGCACAGGTGCGACCGCATACGGCTTCACACCTGACGCTTGTACCCGGTCCTGCGTCTGCGGCTCAGCTGCGCAGCACTCCATCTCCGCACCCGCCGCGCCGCAGTTGTGGCCCATGGCGGCACAGCAGGCCTTCTGCTCAGGCGTGAGGTCCTCAGTGACGCACTCCGCCAGCGCGGCGCCGGTCATGGCGATCACGAGGCTGAGTACGACCAGTGGACGGAAGGCGGTTCGCATGAGTACTGATGATCATAGGCCTCACTGACAGGCCTGTCAACCTCAGTGCTTCGGTCTCAGTGCTTCGGTCATCGTCGGAAACACGTGAAGCAGATCGATGAAGTCGCGGATCGCGGCCTGTACCTCGTTGCCATCGCTGCTTCACGCCACGGCCTGTTGCGATGTTACGCGAGCGTCACGCTCGTACGCCACGTGAAGTGCTCGTACACGCCGGTCCAGTACCAGCCAAACGTGAAGCCGAAGAACAGCTCCTCGGGCGGGATCCCCCCAACCAGGCCGCCGCTCAGCGCCGCCAGATTCCACACCTGTGGAATGTAGCCGGGCGTGAACCACACCAGCCCCAGCATGAACACCGCGTAGAGGACCAGGAACACGGCGCCACCGACGAGCCCCTTCACTTTCAGATCCGGGCGACAGATGGCCGAGGCAATCCCGCCGATGGCCATGCAGAG
>JANLGX010000309.1 GCA_024654005.1 Gemmatimonadaceae bacterium
AGAGGCTGCGGCCGCAGGTGCGCGGCGACTCGAAGGCCAGGATCCGCACGCTCGGGCTGCTGGGCGACAAGGTGTTCGACATCGCGCCGGGCACGCCCGGGTTTCCGGTGCTGCGGAACAACGACACGATCCAGATCGCGCCGGGGGCCGATTACGAGGCGATCCTGGCGCAGGCGTCGGACGCGGTGACCGACGTGGTCATCCTGACGCGGGATCTGCGGAAGATCACGTCCGGTGTCGCGCGCGGAGAGGGGACGGTCGGGCAGCTGCTGACGAACCGCGAGCTGTACGATCAGTTCAACACGACGCTGGCACGGGCCAGCTCGATGATGGCCAGACTGCAGAACCCCAACGGCACGTTCGGGCGGCTGCTCGACGATCCGGCGCTGTACCAGAACATGACGCGGATGCTGCTGTCGCTCGACACGCTGCTCATCACGGTCAACTCGTCGGACGGCACGCTCGGCAAGCTGATGCGGGACGACAGCCTGTACACGGCGCTGGTCAGCACGGTGACGGGAGCGGACCAGATGGTGCGGGTGTTGTCGAAGGGGGAGGGGACGGCGGCGCGGCTGATCAACGATCCGCAGCTGTATGATCAGTTGGTGAAGACGGTGACCGACTTGAACGCGATCCTGGCGGACGTCCGGCGGGATCCGAGTCGGTATACGAAGGGGATGATCAAGGTCTTCTGATCCGGTTGCAGGGAAAAGCGCTGCGTGCTGCGTGCTGCGTCCTAGCAGAAATCGAGACGGGTGACGGGTCCTGCGGTACCACTGGCGACTCGCGATGCCGACGAGTTGCCTGAGGGGCGCGTGGTACAGCGGCCGGCTCCGTAGCCAGATAGGACGCAGCACGCAGCACGCAGCACGCAGCACGCAGCGTAGTTCTCCCATTTCCCGCGGTGCTGTCCCTATTTTCCGTAGGTGGACTACTCCCATGAGCTCGACGTAGTCGCCATCCGCGGCGGCCGGGTGGAATCGTGTCACCGGGTTCACGCCGCCATTGTCGCGGATGACGACACGCTCATCGGCGGAGCGCGCAACCCGCAGGAAGTCACCTTCTGGCGCTCGTGCTCCAAGCCGTTCCAGATAATTCCCTTCATCCAGGCCGGCGGGCTCGACGAGCTGGGCTGGGGATCCGACGAGCTGGCCGTCGCGTGCGGCTCGCACGGCGGCGAGCCCGAGCACGTCGCGATTGTGGAGCGGATGCTCCACGACGTCGGGCGCGAGGAGGGCGACCTCGCCTGCGGACCGCACGAGCCGCTCTCGCCGCGGGGCGCGAAGCTGGTGCGCGAGTGCGGCAAGACGCTCACGCGGCTGCACAACAACTGCTCCGGCAAGCACGCCGCGATGCTGGCGCGGGCCGAGATCACCGGCTGGCCGACGCACAGCTACGACCGGCTCGAGCACCCGGTGCAGCAGGCGATCCTAGCGTACATGACCAAGTGGACGGACCTCGCGCCGCCCGAGATGCTGCTCGCGATCGACGGCTGCGGCGTGGTCGTGTTCGGCGGCCCGATCGAGCGGATGGCCCGCGCGTACGCGCGGCTCGGCGCGGCCGCCCGGAGCGGGGAAGAGATTCCGCAGCTGATCGTGTCGGCGATGACCGGGCACCCGTTCCTGGTCGGCGGGACGGAGCGGTTCGATTCCGTCCTGATGGAGGAGACCGGGGGCGCGGTGCTGTCCAAGACCGGCGCGGAAGGCGTGCACTCGCTGGCGATCCCGGAGATCGGCGTGGGCGTGACGATCAAGGTCGAGGACGGCGCGCAGCGCGCGCTGTACCCGCCGCTGCTCCGCATCCTGCAGAACCTCAAGGTTCTCCCCTCCGTCCTCCCACCGCGTCTCGCCGAGTACATGCACAAGCCTCTGAAGAACTCGCGCGGCGAGCAAGTCGGTGAGGTCATGCTGGCCGCGGATTTCTCTTAAGTCGGTGTGCGGGGCTCGGGCATCGAGGGCGGCCTCGGGGCCTACGCGAGCAAACTACGCTCGCTAACACGGCCCCTTAGGCCGACCTCGATGCCCGCGCCCCGCGTCAGTCATGAGGACTGCGGTCAGGGCGGGAACGGACTTGGAGGCCGCGCGGCGCTTGGCTTCGGCTCCGGGCTTACGGCGGGGGGGAGGGAGTGCGGATGCGCGAGCCGTTCGCGCTCGGGTGCCTTTGCTGGTTCGAGGCGGGTCGGGGTCCGGCCAAGGGCCCGTGTTAGCGAGCGCAGTTTGCTCGCGTAGGGCCCGAGCCGGACCCCGACCCGTCCCGAACCCCCGAAGGGTGTAGTTGAGGGTGGGTAACGGCTTGCAACATCACGGTTTCGCCGACATGTTGGACGACCGTTACCAGGAAGCCTCTTGAAGCAGCTGCGCAACTATATAGGCGGTGAGTGGGTTCGGTCCGCCACGACCGAGTGGCAGGAGATCACGAACCCGGCCACGGGCGAGTCGCTCGGGCAAGTCCCGCTCTCCACGCGCGCTGACGTGGATTCCGCCGTGCAGGCAGCCACGCACGCCTTCAAGACGTGGCGCGAGACCCCGCCCGTCGTGCGCGCGCGCTACCTGTTCAAGCTGAAGTTCCTGCTCGACCAGCACTTCGACGAGATCGCGAAGATCGTCACGCGGGAGAATGGGAAGACGCTCGACGAAGCGCGCGGCTCGCTCAAGCGCGGGATCGAGAACGTCGAGTATGCCTGCGGCACGCCGGCGCTGATGATGGGGAAGACCCTCGAGGACGTCGCATCGGGCATCGACTGCGAGTTCGTGCGCCAGCCGATGGGCGTGTTCGCCGCGATCACTCCGTTCAACTTCCCGGCGATGGTGCCGCTCTGGTTTCTGCCGTACGCCGTCGCGACCGGCAACACGTTCGTGCTCAAGCCGAGCGAGCAGGTGCCGCTCTCGCAGATCCGGATATTCGAGTTGGCGCACGAGGCCGGATTCCCGCCCGGAGTGCTCAATCTCGTGAACGGCGCCCGGGACGTCGTCAACGCAATTCTGGAGCACCCCGGCATCACGGGTGTCTCGTTCGTCGGCTCGAGCCCCGTGGCGAAGCACGTCTACACCACCGCCGCCGCGCACGGCAAGCGCGTGCAGGCGCTGGGCGGCGCGAAGAATCACATCGTCGTCATGCCGGACGCCGACTTCGATCGCGCGGTGTCGGTCGTGTCCGAGTCCATCTTCGGCTGCACGGGCCAGCGCTGCCTTGCCGGCAGCATCATCGTCGGCACCGGCAAGGCGTACAAGCCGCTGCGCGAGAAGCTGCTCGCGAACGCCAAGGCGATCAACGTCGGCTACGGCCTGGACGAAGGCGTGACGATGGGTCCCGTCGTCTCCCACAAGCATCGCGAGAGAGTTCTCAGCTACATCGAGCATGGCGTCGGCGAGGGAGCGACCATGACTCTGGACGGGCGAAAGACCACGGTCGACAAGTATCCGTCCGGCGCATTCGTTGGCCCGACGATTTTCGAGGACGTCGACCCGTCGATGAAAATCGCGCGCGAAGAGATCTTCGGGCCCGTCGCGTCGGTGACGCACTCGGAGACATTGGACGACGCGATCGAAGCCGTGCGCATGAACCCGTTCGCCAACGCGGTGTCGATCTTCACGACCAGCGGCAAGTCCGCGCGCGAGTTCCGCTACCGCGTCGGCGTCAGCATGATCGGCGTCAACATCGGCGTCGCGGCGCCGATGGCGTTCTTCCCGTTCGGCGGAACCAAGGGCTCGTTCTTCGGCGACTTGAAGGCGAACGGCACGGACGGGATCGAGTTCTACACCGACAAAAAAGTCGTCATCTCGCGCTGGACGTGATCAGTTCCACCAGTTCTCATTTCTGTCCCCCGCAGCCAAGGCGGCGCGGGGTCCCGCTGCGGCCGCTACGCTCGCGAACTGCGCTCGCTAGCACGCGGCCTTCGG
>JANLGX010000314.1 GCA_024654005.1 Gemmatimonadaceae bacterium
CCGAAGAACGGCAGCACGAACATCAGCGCCACCACGCCCAGCGCGAGACCCTTCCACGGATCCATCAGGCGAAGGCGCATCCAGTGCGTCTCCTCCGAGATGTTGCCGTACCAGATCACCAGATACTGGGCGAACGTGATGTAGCCCCAGAACGCCGTGAAGGCGAAGCACAGCTTGCCGAGATCGTGGAAGTGATGCTCGGTGATCAGATCGTCTCTGCGCAGATGTCTCCGCCACGCCATCGTCAGCAGCGTGAAGCTCGCGAGCGCCGCCACCCAGCCGCTCATGAACATCCACCAGCCGTACATCGTGCTGAAGAAGTGCACGTCGAGCGACATCGACAGGTCCCACGCCAGCACGATCCAGCCGAAGGCGAACGCGAATGCCAGGAAGACCGCGAGCTTGCCCTGGAGCGAGTGCGTCGAGTGGATCTCGCGCCGCTCGTCCCGGAATCCGCGCCGCATGCGCTCGCGCAGGGACCGGGCCCAGCTCGCGCCACCTTCCGGTGAGTGTCCGACGTCCAGCCGCACCGAGGTGTAGATGTACCACAGGCTCAGGCCCGTCATGATCGCGAACACGCCGAGCACGCGCAGCGTGAAAAAGAGCGTGTTGCCCAGATAGAGCTGCTTCTCCGGTCCGGGGATCGGCTCGTGCGTCCACGGGAAGATGTGCCCCTTCCCGAAGCTGATGAGCAGCAGCAGGATCACGAACGCCACCGGTAGCCACGCCACGTATCCCTCGAGGAAGCGGATGATCGTGCGCGACCAGCGCGCGGTCGTGATCCGCTGCACGGCGACGAACATCACGCCCGCGGACGAGACCGTGGTGAACATCAGCCAGTTGAAGTGCATGGACTGCCAGGCGCGGTCCGGCGCGAGGAAGAGCCCGGTGACGAACGCGAGCAGGCCGATCGCGGAGAGTACGATGCACGTAGTCTTGATCCACGCCGGCACGGGCTTCGACGTTCCGGCGAGAATCTCCTCGCGCGTCAGGTGCGGCGCGTGCGCGTGCAGGCTCACGGCTGGGGCCTCGCGGGCGAAGCTGTCGTGTCGCGGGCCGGAGCGGTCGTGTTCGCCGGGGAGGTCGAGTGCGTCACGCTGTCGGCGGAAGTCGTGACCGGAGCCGCGGCGCGCGCGGCGGGCGAATTGAAGTACGGCGAGGGGCGCGTCGGACCGCGGCGCGTCGCGCCCGGGACCTTGTCGCCAGTCACGCCCGGAGCCGCCAGCGGCCCGACCTCGACGGCGGCTCCGCTCTGCAGCGCGCGCACGTAATTCACCACGTCCCACCGGTCCATCTCTTCGATCCGATTGTACGTCGGCATCAGTCCGCGTCCGTTGCGGATCATCCCGAAGATGTAGCCGTCGCTCCGCGCGCGCGTGGCGTCGCCGGTGATGTTGATTCCGGGGAATCCATACTTCGTGACCGGGCCGTCGCCGGCGCCGCGGTCACCGTGACACACGGCGCAGTTGATCTGAAAATACATCCGGCCGTTCGCCAGCGACGCCGCGCTGCTCGGCGTCGGATTCGTCAGCCCCGACATCGAGTCCACCGTCGTCGGCATGCCGCTGTACGAGACCTCGAATCCGCTCACGGCCATCCCCGAGATCGGCACCGATCCCTGTGGATTGCCGCGCGAGGCGGTGAGCGTGTCGCGGCTGTCCCAGGGGTAGATCGCGGGCTGCCTCTTGAAGTCCGAGAACCACTCGCACCCGCCAAGCGGCATGAGCGCGATGAGAACGACCAGACGCGGATTCATCGCTCGCGCCTCACTTCGCTCGCGCCCTTCGCACGGAGTAACTCTTCGCACTTGCTCGCGTCTTCCGGATCGCACTCCACCCACACGCCGAAATCCCCGTGGCTGAATCGCGCATCATAGCCCACGGTGTGAGTCACCTTGGGCAGCCGCGAGTTGATGAACAAACCGGCAACCGTGGACAGCGCGCCGACCAGCACCATCACCTCGAAGCCGATGATCGTGTACGGCACCCACGACGCGATCGGCTTGCCGCCGACCACCAGCGGCCAGTAATCCGACACCCAGATCGCGATCCAGTAGCCGAACGTCACGCCCAGCAGGCCGCCGATGAGCGTGAACTTCCACACCGCGCTCGGGCCGGCCGAGAGCACGTGCTCCAGTTCGTGCCGCGGCGTCGGCGAATACACGGTGATCGGGCCGTAGTCGCCCCGCTTGAGCTCCTCGATCGCCTCCACCGCCATGTCCAGCTCGCGGAAATGCCCCAGGACGCCGCGCATTACTCGTGCTCTCCCGGCGTCTCACGCTCGAAGGCGAGATGCTGCCCGGCAGTATCGATGCCGTGATCGTGCGGCTTCCTGAGCCGCGGCTTCACGATCTCCTTCACCTCGGAGATAGCGATCACCGGGAACTGCTTGATGAACAGCAGGAACCACATGCTGAACCAGCCGAAGCTTCCCGCCAGAATCGCCATATCGACCCAGGTCACACGGTAGCCGGACCACTGCCACGGCTCGAACTCGTGCGACAGCGACGGGATGACGATCACGAACCGCTCGAACCACATCCCGATGTTGATGAAGATCGAGAGAATGAACAGCCAGGTCGTGTTCCGCCTGAGCCTCTGCGAGAACAGCGATAGGGGCAACACCATGTTGCACGTGTACAGGATCGCCGACGCCCACCAGTACTGCCCGAAGACGCGGTTCCAGAAGTAGTCCTGCTCCACCTGCAGCCCGCTGTACCACGCGATGAACCACTCGACCATGTACGCGCAGCCGACGACCAGCGACGTGAACAGGGCAAGCTTCGCCGCCGCGTCGAGATGATTGAGCGTCACGTAGTGCTGCAGCCGGAACCACTTTCTCACCGGGATGATGATCGTGAAGACCATCCCGAGTCCCGAGAAGATCGCGCCGGCTACGAAGTACGGTGCGAAGATCGTCGTGTGCCAGCCGGGCGGCAGGCCCATCGCGAAGTCGAAGGAGACGACGGAGTGAACCGACAGCACCAGCGGCGTCGAGAACGCGGCGAGGAACAGGTACGCCCGCGCGAAGTGGCGCCATTCCCTGTCCGAGTTCCTCCATCCGAGCGACAGCACGCCGTAGATCCGGCGGCGGACCGGGTTCTTCTCCCGGTCGCGCAGCACCGCGATGTCCGGAATCAGACCAATGTACAGGAACGTCGTCGAGACGGTGAGGTACGTGAGGATCGCGAACACGTCCCACACCAGCGGGCTCTTGAAGTTCGGCCAGATGTAGCGCCAGCTCGGATACGGGATCAGCCAGAAGAACTTCCACGGGCGGCCGAGGTGCAGGATCGGGAATAGTCCCGCCGTCAAGACCGCGAACACGGTCATCGCCTCGGCGCAGCGGTAGATCGTCGTCCGGAAACCGGCGCGGAACAGGTACAGGATCGCGGAAATCAGCGTACCCGCGTGGCCGATACCGATCCAGAAGACGAAGGTGATGATGTACACGCCCCACATCACCGGCGGGTTGTAGCCCGCGACTCCGAGGCCCGAGTAGATCTGGTACATCCACGCCGCGATACCGATCAGCAGGAACGTGGCGGCGGTGAACAGCCCGATGTACCAGGCACCCGTCGGACTCAGCGTCGCCGAGATCTCGTTGTCTACCTGCTCGTAATCCCGGACCGCGGGGAGCTGGACGTCCGCCGACGCGATGTTCGGCCGGTGCAGCACCTCCAGGTCGCGCGCTTCGTCCACGGGCTTGGCTGCGGCTGCCATGGCTAGTGTGCCGCCTGCGGAGCCGCGCCGGCTCCGGTGGTCGCGCCGGCCGCCGCGGTCGCGGCTGCCTCGCGTGGATGGTTCACTTTCTTCAGGTAGACGACCGCCGTGTAGGTGTTCAGCTCCTCGAACACGTGATACGCCCGCTCGTCGTCGATCAGCTTCGTCACGGCCCACGACGAGTCCGCCGCGTCGCCGAACGTGATCGCGCGCGAGGGGCATGCCTGCGCGCACGCCACCGTGAACTCGTCCGCCTGCAGCGGGCGCTTCTCCGCCGAAGCCCGGTGCTCCGCCTCACGGATGCGCTGGACGCAGAACGTGCACTTCTCCATCACGCCCTTGCCCCGCACGGTGACGTCCGGGTTGAGCTGCCAGTTGAGCGGCTCGGGGAACGCGTAGTGCGGCCGCGCGGGCTCACCGTAGCCGAACCAGTTGAAGTAGCGGACCTTGTACGGACAGTTGTTCGAGCAGTACCGCGTGCCGACGCAGCGATTGTACACCTGTACGTTCAGCCCGTCGGGGGCGTGATACGTCGCGTACACGGGACACACCGGCTCGCACGGCGCGTTGCCGCAGTGCTGGCACAGCATCGGAATGAACCGCGTCTCGAAATCGCTCTCGCCGTTCTCTCCGCCCTCGAAGTACCGCTCGAGCCGGATCCACGCCATCTCGCGGCTGCGGACGATGTTCGCGCCGAAGCCGGTGCGATCCGGGAACACTTTCGCGTTCTGCCAGTCGGCGCCGACGGTCGGGATGTTGTTCTCCGCGTAGCACGCCGTCACGCACGCCGAGCACCCCGTGCAGCGCGCGAGGTCGATCGTCATCGCCCAGCGCCGCTTGGCCATCCCGCTCCAGTGGTCGGGATGGTACATCCCCTTGGCGTTGGAGTTGGGATCGCCGAGGTCGCCCTGCGCGTCGTTCGCGACGGGCGCGCGCAGTCCCGGGAGGAACTCGCGGCTCGCCATCCCTTCCATCTCGGGAACGACGTGTCCGTCCTCGCCGTGGCCGGCTTCCGCCCCGTGCGCGTCCGCGGCCGCGGGCGCGTGCGCCTGGCCGAGTGAGCCGGCTGCGACCGCGCGCGCGATTCCGCGGCCGTGCTGCCGCGCCGACCCTTCCGTCGTCACCAGCTCGTGATATCCCCCGGCCTTGCTCACCTGCGCCTTTGTGCTCACGTACGCCAGCGCTCCGCTCGAGTCGGTGGCGCCGGCCGGCAGCAGATCGAGCGCGTTGATTCCCGCGCGGGCGTATCGCCCGGCGTGCTCCCTGCCGCGACCGATCGCGATCGCGACCGTGTCGTCGCGCACTCCGAGATAGACGAGCGCGGGCAGCGTGAGCGAGCCCGCAGCGGTCTGCACCGTCAGGAGATCGCCGTTCTCGACGCCGAGGCGCTCCGCCGCGCGCGGATGAATCTCGGCGACCGTCTGCCAGCAGATCTTGGTGACGGGGTCGGGCATCTCCTGGAGCCACGGCTTGTTGGCGCCGCGCCCGTCGCCGAGGAGCGGGTGCTGGTACAGCATCAGATACATGTCGCCGCGCGTGGACTCGATCGCCGGACTCGCCACCGCGGTGACCGCCGTCGTTGAGCCGGCGCCTGCCTCGATAGTCCCCGCTGTCACGCCGCTCGGCAGCGCTTCCGTGAGCGCGCGCGCCCCGCCCGGGAACCGCGAGATCAGCCAGTTGCGATAGCCGGGCTCGGGGGTCCGCGCCGCGGTGGAGGGGGTGCGCCTGGACAGCTCGAGCAGGACGTCGGCCGTCGCGCGCGTGTCGAACACCGGCTCCATCGCCGGCTGCTGCAATCCGATCGTGCCGCGCACGGGCGCCGCGTCTCCCCAGCTCTCAAGCGAGTGGTTGTCCGGCAGGATGAGGTCGCACAGCTCCGTCGTCTCGTCCGGCACGCTGGAGAAGCTGACCTTGAACGGAACTTTGGCGATCGCCTCCGCGACGCGCGCCGCCTTGCCGAAGGCGTGCACCGGATTGGCGCCGCGCACGAACAGCAGCGGAACGGTCCCGGCCCGCATTCGCTCGACGGCCGCGCGGATCACCGCCGGCGAGTCCATGCCGTCGTACGCGGTGACAGCCTCGGCGACGTTCACGGTCGAGCCGACGCTCCCCGCGTTCAGCGCGTTCACGGCGAGCGCGAGCTGCATCGCGCCGGGTCCGCTGCCGCCGGCGAGCGCGAGGTTCGGGCGCAGTGCGGTGAAATCCCGCTGCAGGCTCGCCAGCTGTTCGGCGGGCACACCGGAGGCCGCGGCTGCCGCTGCTACCGGAATGCCTCCGGCAAGCATGCGCACGATGAAGATCTCCTTCCCGGGCATGCACGGGATCCACTCGTCCGCGTTGAGACCTGTGAGCGACCGGCGCGGGCCCACGTAGATCAACCGCGGTGCGTTCGCCACGTCGGCACGGGCGTCGGCCCAGGCAAGCTGCTGCGAGACGCTCGGCCCCCAGCTGTCGAGGAAGTCGGCGCCGAAGGAGATCACCATTCGCGCGGCGCTGAAGTCGTACCGCGGCCAGGAGACGCCGTAGGCCTGCCGGTTGGCGGCGATGGCGGCAAAGTCGCTCTGTGCGTCGAAGCTGATGTGCGACGGCATGCCGAGCGCGTTGAGCCACGCGTCGAGGAATCCGGGGAAGCTGCCGCTCTCGTGCTGGTTGATGAAGACCGCGGACGCCGCGCGTCCGCCCGCGCGCGTCTCCCCGAGCTTCTGCGCGAGCAGCTGCAGCGCCTGCTCCCACGCCACCCGCTCGAGCGTCCCGTTGCGGCGGACCATCGGACCGCGGAAGCGGTCCGGGTTGTACAGCCCCTGCACCGCGGCCTGCCCGCGCGCGCAGATGGCGCCGCGACTCAGCGGATGCTGCGGATTACCCTCGACCTTGAGGACGCGCCCGTCGCGCGTCTCCGCCAGCACGCCGCACGCGGCCGAGCACTCGCGGCACGTGGTCGCGTAATAGTTCGACACTCCCGGCACCGTCTCGTCGGGCGAGACGAGGTAAGGGATGAGCCGCTCGACCTCGCCGGTGCCGCAGCCGATGGTGGCCGTAGCCGTGCCGACGCCGAGCACTTTGAGAAATTCTCTCCGCTTGACCGTCATGCGACGCTACCCGCCGTCGGCCTTTCGCTGCTAGCTGCTAGCTGCTGGCTGTCGTTCGGCCGCATCAGTGGTGGCATGTCGAGCAATCGTATCTCGCCCTGAACGGCGGATTGGATTGTCCGGTGTGACAGCTCACGCACCACCCCATGCCCAGCGTCTGGGACTGGGAGACCTGCGCCATGTTCTGCACGTTGCCGTGACATGTCTGACAGGAAACGCCGGCGCCCACGTGCCGCATGTGGGGAAACTTCACGTACTCCGGCAGCTTGTGGATGCGGATCCATGGCACCGGCTGCTGCCTGGTCCAGTAGCCGGCGAGTTTCTGGATCTCCGGCTTGGCCGCGCCGGCCACCGTATGACAGCCCATGCAGGTGCTCATCGCCGGCATGCCGGGATCGGGCGACTTGTTCGCGGCGAAATGGCAGTACAGGCAGTTCATCTTCAGCGTCTGGACGTGGATCGGGTGCGGAAACCGGACCGGCTGAACCGGGCTGTTGCCCGCGCGCGACGATGCGCCGCTGTACGCGGACACGCTCGCCGCCAGGGCGGCGAGCGCAAAGAAAGCCGGCACTGCTGCCCACTGACGCCGCAGTTTCATCAATAGTCGAGAGTGCATTTGGGGAGGCCTTGTGAAGTTTTTCACAAGGAGTCGGAATGAAGATTAGTCTGACGCTCCGCTCGCGCAAGCGTCCTCAGCACCTCGATCGCCATCGCCCGCAACAAATCCAGCTCGCGCGCATCGGGCGCGGCGCGGAATACCAGCGTTCTGACGGACCGCATGATGTGCTCGTGGTTTCTCGTCTTGAAGAAATCGATGGCCTCGAGCGCTTTCTCCGCGTCGGCGAACATCAACTCATAGTGCGCTGCCGTCGGTGGCGGGGCCTGCTTCCTCGGAGGCGGCAGCTCCCGCGTCGAGTCCGACGCGCGCAGATGCAGCTCGTACGACGCGAGGAGCACCGCCTGTGCCAGATTGAGCGACGCGTGCCCGGTGGTCGGTATAGTCACGACGACGTGGCACATGTCCAGCGCTTCGTTCGGGAGACCGTGATCCTCGCGGCCAAACAGCAGCGCCACCGGCCCGTGCCGCTCGAGCAGCTCATCGGCGGCTTCCTTGGGAGTGGTGATCCGCCATTTTGCGGCCCGTCTCCGGGCCGAGAAGCCGGCCACGGCGACGCAGTCGGCAACTGCTTCCTCGAGCGTGGGGAAATGCTCGATGGCGCCGAGGATGTCCGCCGTGTCGTGAGCTATCCCCTCGAGGCGCCACGGGTCGTATTCCACGGGGCGGACCAGCCGCAGCCTGGCGAGCCCCATATTCTTCATCGCGCGCACGGCGGCGGCGATGTTGACCGGGTCCTGCGGCTCGTACAGGACGACGCGGACCGCGTCGAGCGCGGACCCGGTCATTTTTTCATCAGCTGCGGATCAGGGGATCGGCTTCCGCCCCGTGATGATGCGGTACAGCACAACGATGATGGCGATGACGAGGAGGATGTGAATCAGACTCCCTCCGACCGGCATCACGAACGCGCCCAGCAACCAGAGAATGAAGATGATTACGGCGATCGTCCACAGCATGACCGAGCTCCTCCAAGAGAGTGAGTACTGCCTGCCAGCAACAGCGCGTAGCCCTTTGGCAACAGTCGTACCGTTGGAGCGGTGATTAGTGACTAGTGATTGGTGATTGGTGATTGGTCAACTCAGAACGGCAGTTACCAATCACCAATCACCAATCACCAGTCACCGCTTTACCGCGGCCCCCGCTCCACGAACTCGTTCTTCGGCGGATCGTCCTGGCGCAGCTGCATGCGGCCGAGCAGGATCCGTCCGGCGCGAATGTCGTGCCCCATATCTATCAGGAGAATGGCGAGATCGCCGCTCCCCCACAATAGCCCAGCCAGCACGGCGAGGCGGCTGGTCTCGGCGAGCAGCGTCGGAATCGCCGCGCTGCCCTGCGCGACCAGACCCGTGATGATCTCCGCCACCAACAGCAGCAGGAGGATGATCGCCATCAGCTTGAACAGCTTGGACAGATAGCGCAAGCCGACGTATGGCTCGAGATCGTCGGCGCGCACCTGCATCGTCGGATCTCCCGGATGGTCGCGCTTCGGCGATGTCCGGTGCTCGTCCTGCCCCGCTGCTGTGAAATCGCCTGTCATCTCATTTCTCCGATTGCGGTCACCAACGCGCCCTGTAGCCGCGCGTATCAATGTGGGTAAATGGGCCGTGGGCGGCGTTCGCCCGGTACACACCTATCCCGCCTATCAGCGAAGGATGTGCCCGTTCGACGCGCTCGGCCGCGGAACGAATGAATTGTGCGTCTCCAATATCGACCCGGCCGTCCCTGTTGAGGTCGTCCATGCTGCCGTTCCCATCGTTGTCGATGTAGATGTCGGCGGCGTCCCCGTACATGTGCCGGCTGAGCGACGCGCGCCCGCGCGTGTCGCCCACTCCACTGTTGTACTGCGGCGTACGGAAGCCGCTCATCACGCGCACACCCCTGGTGTCCACGCCCTGCTTTCGGAGCTCTTCCAGCACCAGTTCGAGCTTGTCCAGCAGTTTGGTCTCGAGGACCAGGTATTTCGGCCAGACGTTGAACTGATCCTTCGGGAGAAAATCCCGCAGGCGGAAATGATCCGATACGTATGTATTCTGATTTGCCCGGGTGACTTCGATGAAGCCGCGCGGCGGCGTGTAGTTGCCCTTGGCGGCCGCCCCGCCTCGCGCCGACGGCCAATTCCCGATGTAATACAGCCCGATCCGCCCACCCTTGGCCTCGCTCGCGGGCTTGAGCGTGATCAGGCGGAAATCGGTCATCGGCTTGATGGCGCTTCCAATCCTTATCGCGATGCTCCATACACCCGGACGCGCCGGCGCCCGGGGGGCGCGCGTCTCCTCGCCGGCGACCGTGACTATCGCTCCACTCGGCAGAGTGTCGCGCAGGATGGGCGCCCCTTCCGCCGAGAATTGCGCGCGCAGCCGGCCGCTCTCGCCGCGCAGCGGAACGAACGCGTTGAGCACGGCGTCGGTGAGGTACGCTATCGCCGAGGCGTTGGGCTCCGTTATCGCGGCGGCGATGGTCGATGCCGCCGGGGCGACCGCGGTGCTGTCGCCGCCGTTCGCCGGGGTCGGCCGCGCCGTGGCGATGGACCAGGACCAGCCGATCGCGATCACCAGGACGAAGGCGCTCGACAGCACGTTGAACACGCGCTCCGTGCGGGACGAGACTCCGGCACGATGATACCAGCGCGAGGGCCGGGGTGGCACGCGAATCGCCCAATCAGGCATACTTCGCCGCTTCACGCAGGACCCTTCGCGGCTTTCTCTCACTTCCGGCAACGCTCACCGCATGGATTGGTTTCGCGAGCTCTATCATCTGCTGTCCGATCTCCCGACACTGATCAAGTGGGGCGGGTACGTCGGTCTGACGACCATTGTATTCACGGAGACGGGCCTCCTCGTCGGCTTTTTTCTGCCCGGTGACTCGCTGCTCGTCACGGCCGGGCTGCTGGCTTCGCAGGGTTTTCTAAACGTATACGCCATGGGCGCGCTGCTGACAGTGGCCGCGATCGCGGGCGATTCCGTGGGATATTCGATCGGCCGCGCCGCGGGGCCGCGGCTGTTCCGGCGCGAAGATTCGTTCTTCTTCAACAAGAAACACCTCTATCGAGCCCACGATTTCTACCTCCGCCACGGTGGTAAGACGATAGTCATTGCGCGTTTCGTGCCCATTTTGCGGACCTTCGCCCCCGTCGTGGCCGGCGCCGCCGACATGCCCTACCGCAGGTTCATCTTTTTCAACATTGCCGGCGGCATCGGCTGGATCTGGACCATGCTCATGGTGGGCTACGTGCTCGGCCGCTACATCCCCGGCATCGAGAAACGCATCGAGTGGGTGATCGTCGCGGTCATCGGGCTGTCGCTGGTGCCGATTCTCGTCGAGTACTTGAAGTCGCGCAAGAAAAAGGTGATTGGTGATTAGTGATTAGTGATTGGTAACTAACCACCGCCAAGCCCTAGCTCTTTCGCCTTCTTCCGCCTTTACTAATCACTAATCACGAATCACTAATCACCAGTCACTAGTCACGTCCCCAAGGAGCCTCCATGTCTCATTCTCTGCCTCCCCTGCCGTACGAACTCGGCGCGCTCGAGCCTCACATCGACGCGAAGACGATGGAGATCCATCACGGCAAGCATCACCAGGCTTACGTCACGAAGCTGAACGAGGCGTTGGAGAAAGCGCCGGAGCTCGCCGGCAAATCGCTCGACGAGCTGATGCAGAGCCTGGACAAGGCGCCCGAGGCGGTGAAGACCGCGATCCGCAACAACGGCGGCGGGCACTGGAACCACAGCTTCTTCTGGCCGCTGATGGGGGCCAACGCCGGCGGTGAGCCCAAAGGCAAGCTGGCCGACGCCATCAACGCCTCGTTCGGCGACTTCGCGAAGTTCAAGGAGCAGTTCGCGGCAGCGGGGATGGGCCGCTTCGGCTCGGGCTGGGCGTGGCTGGTGCGCGACGGGAACAAGCTCGCGATCACGAGCACGCCGAACCAGGACAACCCGTTGATGGAGGGCAAGCGCGCGATCCTGGGCCTCGACGTGTGGGAGCACGCCTATTACCTGAAGTACCAGAACCGCCGCCCCGATTACATCACCGCGTGGTGGAACGTGGTCAACTGGGACGCGGTCGCGAAGAACTTCGGCTCATAGTTTCGGGTTCCGCGGCTCAGCATGGTCGCGGGGCCGAACTGCCGGGGGTCCCTCGCGTGGCGGCTACGCGCGCAAACTACGCGCGCTAACACGCCGCCTGCGAGGGACCCCTCGGCGCGTTCGGCCTCCTGACATCGCCGCGACCGCGATCCTTCGCAGCCGCACCCTTCGCGCCCACTGCCAGAATTGTCTTTTGCGCTAGCAGCGGAAAGAGCGGGAAACGCGGCGGGCTCGGGGGTACACGACTGCTCGCGTGCCGCACGCCGCGCGAAGGTGGGGGTCAGGCGCACGGTCCGGGTCCC
>JANLGX010000315.1 GCA_024654005.1 Gemmatimonadaceae bacterium
GTGGCAACGGCGACCCCGGCTCGTAGCGGGAAGCTCCTGGCTGGCAGCTCGCAGCTTGGCAGTTCTATGTGGCAGTTGTATGTGGCGGTTATATCTCCCAATTCGACAGCACCACGCCGGACTTAGGCAAGACCTCGCCGTACCCATCCACCGTCATCCGCAGGTCGGTCCACCGCACCTTCGCTCCCTGCGCCACCAGAATCCGGTACGCCGCCGGATACGCCCCCTGCACCCTGACCGACATAGTTCGCGCGCCGATCTTCCGCGCGTACGCCCCGAGATCCACGACGATCCGCGCGAACGCGTCGTCGTCGCGCGCCACGAGCTTGAGCACGCGCATCTCCTCCCGCTCGCGGCCCTCGACGAGCGGCACGGAATGGCACAGCGCGAACGCCCGCAGCTCGGACCCCGTGTAGCTCAGCAGCGTGTCGCCGAGTCCCAGCTCGTGCGTCAGCCGCAGCTCGCGGGTGAAGTCGTACCCCGGGCACAGCGCGCCCAGCAGATCCGCGCATTGCGTGATCGCGGCGTCGCGCTGCTCCGCGGCCATCCGGCCCAGCTCGACCGCCTTGGTCGCGCCGAGCGCAGCAGGCAGCGTGAGCGTGATCGTCAGCGGGCCCGGCAGGAAATCGAGCGACGAGTAGAAGCCGATGTTGTCCATGGTGCGCGGCATGGTCTCGAGCCCTAGTACGCGCGCGCCGCGCGCCTTGAGCCACTCCACTCCGTGCGTCACGATCAGCTTCCCCGCGCCGTGCCCCTGGTGCGGCGACGCCACGGCCAGCGGACCCATCCATCCTTCCGTCCCGGACGCGTGCACCAGATTGAACGCCCCGATGCCGCCGTCCTGATCGCGCCAGAGCACCGCGCCGCGCGCGGCGTCGGCGACGGCGTACTGCCACATCTGCGGGTTCAAGCCCGGCACGCGCACGCTCACCATCCCGTCCTTCCGGTAGCGCTCGGTGAACGCTTCGCTGAACAGCCGGTTCAGCGCGGGGATGTCGTCGTCCACGATCTGGAACGGGCCTTCCAGCGCCCGCTCGTTCCGCCAACCCCGGGCCGCGGACATCAGCTCGCGGCGGCGACCGGCTCGAGCACCGGGATTCCGGCGAGCGCGCTGGCGACGTCGTCGCACGGCGCGCTCTCCTCCACCCGCGAGGCGCCGCTCGCCTCGTCGTACCGCACCGATATGACGCGGTCGAGCCCTTCGCGCACGGACTCGATGTGCGTGATGAGGATGACCTGCTCGAAGCGGTCGTGCAGCCGGCGGAGGAGGCTGACCACGTTGTGCCGCCGCGCCTCGTCGAGCGAGCCGAAGATCTCGTCGAGGATCAGCAGCGAGAACGGCTGCCCCGCGCGCTCCGCGATCATCTGCGAGATCGCGAGCCGCAGCACGAGGTGCGCGACGTCCTCCTCTCCCCCCGAGATCACGGGCTTCGGGATCCCGTCGTCCAGCACCGTCAGGTCGTAGTCGTTGGTCAGCTCCAGCTCGGAGTAACGGGAATCGGTGAGCTCCGCCAGGAATCCGCTGGCGAGCTCCGACAGCTCCGGACGGAGCTGCGCGTTGAGATCGCTGCGGAGATCGGAGTACGCCCGGTCCAGCTCGTCGTGGATCCGCCGCGCGCGCTTGAGCGCGGACAGTTTCTCCTCCCGCTTGGCCAGCTCGGCGGCCGCCTCGCGCGCGGCTTCCGCCGCAGCGTTCGCGCCGCGCAGCTCGCCCTCCGCAGTTATGCGCTCCACCTCCGCCTTCCGCGCGGCCTCGGTGGCGCGCTCGTGCTCCCCCTTCGTGGAGAGATAATCTTCCTCGGAGAAAGCGATCTTCTCCTGCGCTTCCCGCAGCTCCTGCGCGCGCGACCGATGCGTGACGAGCAGCGTGGCCACCTCGTCGTACTCCGCGCGGATCTGCGGCTCGCGCCCGGCGAGCGCGGCCAGCCGCTCCCCCTTCGCGGCCAGCGGAGTCAGCTCCTCGATCTGCGCGCGGACGCGCGCGTGCTCGGCCGCGTCGAAGCCGCCCGGCATCGCGGCGATCTCCTGCACGAGCTGCGCGTGGCGCTCCTGCTTGAGCGCCAGCTCGCGCGCGACGCCCGTCATCTCCTGCACCGCGCTCTGCACCTTCGCGAGCCGGCGCTCGAGACCGGCGACGGTCTGCGCGGCCGCGCGCTTCGCTTCTTCGAGCGCGGTTATGTCCTCGGGCATCTGCTCCAGCTCTTTCAGCCGCTTCCGGAAGTACTTGCCGTCGGACGTCAGCGCGGTCATCTGCTCCGCGAGGTGATCCATGACGCGGCTGAAGTTCTCCCCGAGCGCGCGGCTGCACGTGGGACACGCTCCGTCGGGGCCGAGGCCCGCGAGCAGCTGGCGCTGCTCCTTCACCTCGCCGTGCTGTCGCAGCAGCGACTGCAGCTTGGTCTGCGCCTCCTGCGTGTCGCGCACCCATTCGGTGCGGCGCGCTTCCAGCTTGCCCTCGATCTCCT